>CALDKL010000441.1 GCA_937898895.1 uncultured Verrucomicrobiae bacterium
AGGTTTTCCTCATGAAACCGCTTCCGCGGCTGCAAGGGCGAAGGCACGACCTCCGTCAGGGCGACGCGCAGAACCCGCTCGCCCGTGCCGGGGTCCGACTCCGCCGCAGCCGCCGGGCGCACCGGGACGGCACCAGGAGGTTTGATCAAGGCCTGGAGACCGCGGCCGAGACCTTTTTTATGAAGCGGATTGTCGGACATCGAAAATCGGGATCAGGAAGAAACGTGAGCCACGCCGGTCACTCGATGATACGGACATTGGCACCGCCGCCTTGTCCGCCGAAACGGGCCGCCGCATCCATCGCGGCATGCTGGGCGTCGGTGCAGGAGGAATCGATGGGGGCATCGGGGGCAGAGTCGGACGATTCGACGACAGCGTTGGCGATCATCCACTGTTCGACCTCTTCCCCGCTAACATCCGCCAGCATCGTGCCATTGATGATGACGCAGGGGGAAAGGGGCTGGCCACTTTTCTGCTCCATCTCCCAGCGGAAGGCCGGATTCTTGATGATGTCCTTCTCGGTGTAGTCGAGGCCGTATTTGCGGAAGACGGAACGAACGCCTTCGCTCCAGCCACAGTAGGTCTTCAGGTATGCGGTGATTTCGGGAGTTTCAGAAGCCATTGGGAATTGATTTGGTTGGGGATGCGGTCCGACCGGATCGATACGCCACGCCCCGGCGATGCGCAAATGCGATTCCGTTCTCCGAGTCCCGGTCTTCCGCCTCGCTGACCCGTCCGCGCCGACGGGCAATGGACTGCCGCCTCACGCACCACGATCCCTCGCCAGGGCAAGCAGAATCGCTTTTTGGGCGGGAAGGCGATTCTCGGCCTGCTGAAAAATCTCATCGGCCCGATCCTCGAACAGGGTTCCGGTGATTTCCTTGTCGCGATAGGCCGGCAGGCAATGCTGCACGATGGCACCGGGATGAGCGAGCTCCACGAGCCCCTCATGGATCTGGAAGGGTTTCAGGATCTTCAGCCGTTCCTCCGCCTCGGCCTCCCGGCCCATGCTCACCCAGGTATCGGTGTAGAGCACATCGGCCCCGCGTGCGGCAGCCTCGACATCCTCGGTCAGGGTCACAGGTGAGTCGCCGAGTCGCGCGAGAAAGGCGTCGTCGGGCTGAAAAGCCTTGGGCGCGGCGATGACGAGTTCGAACCCGAGCCGCTTCGCCGCCCAGGACCACGAACGACCCATATTGCAGTCGCCGTCTCCGAAGAAGACGACCTTCTTTCCCTCCCATCCCCCGAGACGTTCGCGGATCGTGAGGAGGTCGGCGAGGATCTGACAGGGATGCTCCTCGTCGGTGAGGGCATTGATCGTGGGAATCCGGCCATAGTCCGCAAAATCGACCACATCCTGCTGGGCGTAAGTGCGGATGATGGCTCCGTGGACCATGCGCCCGAGAACTCTCGCCGTGTCGCGGATCGGTTCACCGCGGCCGAGCTGAATGTCGTTCGCATTCAGAAAGAGCGGACGCGCCCCGAGTTCGTGGAGACCAACCTCGAAGCTGACGCGGGTGCGGGTCGAGGATTTCGTAAAAATCATCGCCCAGGTCTCGCCCCGGAGTTCCGCCGAGATCGCGCCGCGGATGCGCCCTGCCTTGAGCGCGAGGGCGTGATCCACGAGCGAACTGATCTCGTCGGCGGAGAGTTGTTCGATGCCGAGAAGGTGTTTCATGAGGTCACGGGAGAGGGTTAGGTCAGAGACCCGACAGGGTCGAAAGGACGCTGTGGAATCGTGTGAGGGCTTCATCGACTTCGGCGTCACTCACGTTCAGTGGAGGCAGCCAGCGCACCACGGACTCCCCCGCCGGCACCGTCAAGAGACCGGCCTCGCGGGCGGCATTGACGATGAAAAGAGACGGGGTTTTGCCCGATTCGGCGAAGCCTGGGACGGCATTCATTGCCTTCGCGTCGAGGACGAAGCCTAACATCAGGCCCACGCCGCGCAGTTCTTCGAGCATGGGGAACTTCCATTTCGCGACGGCCTCGCGAATGCGTCCTTCCTGCCGTTTCACGTTGTCGAGGATGCCGGAACGTTCGATCTCGCCGAGCACGGCGAGGGCCACGGCACAAGCCAGCGGAGTGCCTCCGAAAGTCGATCCGTGTGTGCCGGGTCCCATCGCGGCGGCAGGCGCCTCGGCGACCCAGAAGGCCCCCATCGGGAAGCCCCCCGCAAAGCCCTTTGCCCAGCTCACCGCATCGGGCTCGACGGAGACACCACTGCCTTCGAGAACCGTGCGCCAGCCACACCAGTCGCCGGTGCGCCCGGCACCGCACTGGACCTCGTCGAAGAGGAGGAGAAGATCGAATTCATCTCGCAGCCTCGCGGCCTCGGCGAAGAATTCGGGGCTTGCGACGTGGATACCTCCCTCGCCCTGGACGGGTTCAAAGAGGATTGCCGCAGTCTTCTCATTCACCGCCTCGCGCAGAGTCTGCGGATCGTTGAAGGGCACATGGAGAAATCCAGGCAGGAGCGGATCAAATCCGAGCTTCACCTTTTCCTGTCCCGTCGCGGCGATGCCGCCGAGAGTGCGTCCGTGGAACGATTGCCGACAGGTGACGACCACGTGTTTGCCCGAGTCCGCTCCATATTTTTCCCAGGCCCGCTTCCGTGCGACTTTGATGAGTCCGTCGTTTGCCTCGGCTCCGCTGTTGCAGAAGAACACTTTGCCGGGTCGCTCCATGATCGTTTCGACGACGAAGCGGGCCAGTTCGGCCTGTTTCCTAACCCAGTAGAGATTCGAGCAATGGATCAATGTGGCGGCTTGTCTCGCGAGTGCCTCGACCATGACGGACGGACTGTGCCCTAACGAACACACCGCAACGCCGCCCGAGAAATCGAGATACGGCCTCCCGTCCTCGGCCCAGAGCCAGACGCCCTCCCCCCGCTCGAACGCGATGGGAAAACGTCCGTAATTGCCCAGGACGTAGTCGTTCATGAGCCGTTCCGTGGAAAGAACGGACGCTCCCTCTGCGGCGCTCGCAGGGGTTTCACTGAGGGCGGAGTCGCTCATTGGACAATTTCAGTGCCGATCCCCTCGGTGGTGAAAATCTCGAGCAGGAGCGAATGCGGGATGCGCCCGTCGATCATGTGGACCTTGCCGACGCCGGCGCGGAGCGCCTCCACGGAGGACCGCACCTTCGGGATCATGCCGCCGCGAATCGTGCCATCGGAGATGAGAGCCTCGACCTCGTCCGCCCGGATCGAGTGGATGAGGGTGCTCTCGTCCCCCGGATCGCGCATCAGCCCGAGGACATCGCTGAGGTAGACGAGTTTGGTTGCCTTCAGCTCGGCGGCAAGGGCGCTCGCGGCGAGGTCGGCGTTCACGTTGAGGCTCAGCAGGGTCCCTTTCTCCGAAGCGATCGGCGAAACGACTGGGACGATCTCCGTCGTGATCGCAGCGCGGATTTTCGAAAGATCGAAGCCGATGACGCGTCCGACTCGCCCGAGGCTGATCTCGCGATGTTCATCCTGCGACCAGCCGGAAATACGCTCGCCGATGAAAGCCTCGTTCCCCGGAACACCGAGAGCCCGTCCTCCGAATTCCTCGATGCCTTTCACCAGTCCGGGATTGATCTCGCGGCTGAGGGTGCGCTCGACCAGCGTCATCGCCTCGTCGGAGGTGACGCGCAGCCCCCCGACAAACTCGGCGTCGAGACCGGCGGATTTCATCGCTGCGGAGATTGCCTTTCCGCCACCGTGGACGAGCACGGGATTGATGCCCGCGACCTCCATGAAGACGACATCGCGGAGGAGACGCTTCACCAGTTCGGGATCGTCCATGGCGCTGCCGCCCACCTTGATGAGAAAGGTGTGCCCGCGAAACTGCTGCAGGTAGGGCAATGCCTCGACAAGGACGGCGGCCTTTTCGATCTGCTGCTGGAAGGGGGTACCCATGGAAAATCGGAAGCGGGGAAGATCGCCGGATTTTCCTTTCGGGCAAGGGGAGATTCCGTCCCCGCAGCACCTCGGATCGGCTCTCCGACACCACGTTTTTCCCACGAATCCGGTTGGCCTGGACGCGGGCCTTGCGTATCTTCCCGGCGTGTCCGCATTTTCCTCCACTCCAGAAACCCTCGGTTGGCGGGAATGGTTCGCGATTCCTGTGCTCGGCATCCCCCGTATCAAGGCAAAAATCGACACCGGAGCCCGTTCCTCCTGCCTCCACACCCACGGACTCGAGGTCTACTCTGCCGATTCGGGTGAGCGGCGCGTCCGCTTCACCGTCTACCCCCTTCCGAGAAAACCTTCCGTCGTGGTCGACTGCGACCTGCCCCTGCATGCGACCCGCGTTGTCCGCGATTCCGGCGGGCATGAGGAAGAGCGCCCCTTTGTCTGCATTCCCGTGACTCTTGGCCGACACACCTGGGAGGTGGAATTCTCGCTCACGAGCCGGGACAACATGAAATTTCGCATGCTTTTGGGCCGGACCGCGATGAAGGGTCGCTTCCTCGTGAACCCCTCTCTATCCTACCAATTCGGCAAACGGCCTTCCCGTCGGATGTCGGCTTGAAGGGGCTAACATTCCCCGCCACACCGCAGACCTGCACGCCCCCTCTGCTCCCTCGTTCCTCTTTCAAAACCGCTTGATGAAAATCGCCATTCTGTCCCGCAATCGCAAACTCTACTCCACCAACGCCCTCTACGAAGCCGGAATCAAACGAGGCCATGAAATGCGCGTCATCGACTATGTGCGCTGCCACATGGAGATCACCTCGATGCGGCCCGCGATCTACCTCGGGAGCGAGCGACTCGACGGCTTCGACGCCGTCATTCCGCGGATCGGAGCCAGCCAGACCTTCTTCGGCTGCGCCGTAGTGCGTCAGTTCGAGATGATGAACGTATACAGCGTCAACGAATCCGTCGCCATCAGCCGCTCGCGCGACAAACTCCGCAGCCTGCAACTCCTCGCGCGGAAAGGCATCGGCCTGCCCGTGACCGGATTCGCCAACGACCCCCGCGCCACCGGTGCGCTCATCGACCAGGTCGGCGGTGCCCCCCTCGTCATCAAACTGCTCGAGGGCACCCAGGGCGTCGGTGTGGTCCTCGCGGAGACTCGTCAGGCGGCCGAGTCGGTCATCGAGGCCTTCCGCGGACTCAATGCCAACATTCTCGCCCAGGAATACATCAAGGAAGCGAAAGGTGCCGACATCCGCGCCTTCGTCATCGGAGGAAAAGTCGTCGCGGCGATGAAACGCCAGGGAAAAGAGGGTGAATTCCGCTCGAACCTCCATCGCGGCGGCACCGCCTCGGTCGTAAAGATCACTCCGGAAGAACGATCCACCGCCGTTCGCGCCGCGAACATTCTCGGATTGAACGTTGCCGGGGTGGACCTGCTCCGCTCGAATCATGGCCCCGTCGTCGTGGAGGTGAACTCCTCTCCCGGCCTCGAGGGCATCGAGACCGCAACCGGAAAGGACATCGCCGGGATGATTATCGAGTTTATTGAGAAGGAAGGAAAGGAAAAGAAGGGAACAAGGACGAAGGGAAAAGGTTGATCCCGCTTCCTGGTCCTGCCCATACTCCCGGTCAAAAGAGAAAGTCCTTTCATCGCTCGCTGTGGTTGCGCAGGAGATTGCGGAAGGAAGCAAGACCATGAATCAAACCGAACCTCTCCGCATCGGCGCTGCCGAGTTTTTCCCTGGGGAAGGAGGAGCCATCGATCTGCCGATTGGTTCCCTGACCGGCTACCAGCCGGTGACGATGCACGTCCAGGTGCGGCGCGGTCGCCAGCCAGGCCCGGTCCTCCTTCTCACGGCGGGTTTGCACGGAGATGAACTCATCGGCATTGAGATTCTCCGGCGACTCCTGCGCATGCGAAACCTGCGATCCCTGCGCGGCTCTCTCGTCGTCGTCCCGGTCGTCTGCATGCCCGCTTTTCTCGCCCGCAGTCGCTACCTCCCCGACCGTCGCGACCTGAACCGGCTTTTCCCCGGATCGCCCGAGGGCTCGCTCGGCTCGCGCCTCGCGCATGCCTTTGCCACCGAGATCCTTCCCCACTGCACCCACTCCATCGACTTTCACGGAGGGGCGACGGGGCGGCCCAATCTACCTCAGATTCGCATCTCCCCCGGCGACACCATCGCCGCCACACTCGCCCGTTCCTTTGCTCCCCCCATCGTCATCGAGACCGGTCTTCGGGAAGGTTCCCTGCGCGCCCACCTGAAGAGCAAAGAAATCCCCGCTCTACTCTTTGAAGGCGGCGAAGCCTACCGACTCTGTCCGGAAGCGATTCAATGCGGACTTCGCGGCGTCCTCGGCGTGATGCGCCGCCTCGGCATGTTGCCCTCGTTGAAATCCGACGAATCGACCGCCGCTGCCACGCTCTTTGCCCGTTCCACCACCTGGGTCCGCGCACCTCAGGGCGGCCTCCTCATTTCCGAGACGGATCTGGGCCACCGTATCCAGCCCGGATCGCGCCTTGGCACCGTCGTCGATCCCTTTGGTCGTTATGAAACGGTGATCCACAGCGAAGTCGAAGGCATGGTGATCGGAATTCGTCGCGAAGGGCATACCGACGAGGGCGATGCGCTCTTTCACCTCGCCCGCCTCCCGGTCGGGCGGCCCGACGTGGCGGTCGAGGAGGAGATCCTCGAGGAAATCGTCGAGCACCGGGATCCGGTCGAATGAGCGCAACCACGTCC
The DNA here is from genome assembly GCA_937898895.1 of uncultured Verrucomicrobiae bacterium. Taxonomy (GTDB): domain Bacteria; phylum Verrucomicrobiota; class Verrucomicrobiia; order Verrucomicrobiales; family DEV007; genus Arctic95D-9. Next base: position 6,649 of record CALDKL010000441.1, read on the forward strand.
TTGGCGTTCCGGCGGAGACATGATCTCTTTCCGGTATGAGGTTTCCTTTCTCTCCCCGTCTGTTCTCCGGCGCTCTCGCGCTGGCAGTTGCCACTCCCCTCGCCGTCTTTGCCGAAAACGCTCCGGTCGCCAAATCCGATCCGAATCGTGAAGCCGCGAAGCGTCCCCTCGCCATCCTCGAGACGGCCTCGTGGAAAGATCTTTTCAACGGCAAAGACCTCACCGGCTGGGCGGGAGATGCGGGTGGCTACACGGTGAAGGACGGCGTTCTCACCTGCCAGCCCGGAGCCAAAAATCTCGAGACCGACAAGGATTACGGGGACTTTGCCCTATCCTTCGAATTCCGGATGCAGGAGAGCGCGAACAACGGCATCGGCATCCGCGTTCCTGCCGGAGGCCGCCCCGCACAGGAGGGGCTCGAGATCCAGATTCTCGACACCGATGGAAAAGCCTACGGCAGCGAGGCCACGGTGAATGGAAAACCGATGAAACTCTCGTGGCTGAAGCCCTGGCAGGTTCACGGATCCGTCTACGGCCACTTCCCCGCCAAGACCGGATATCTGAAACCCGTCGGCGAGTGGAATCAGCAGACCATCGTCGCCATCGAGGACCACATCATGGTCATTCTCAACGGGGCCGTCATCGTCGACACCTTCCTTGAGGAGCAGGCTCCTCTCGAAAAAGGGTTCAACGGTCGCAAAAACCGCACCGGTCGCATTTCTCTCGCCGGCCACAGCGACCCCATGGATTTCCGGAACCTGAAGATCGCCGATTTCTCCCCTTCCGCTCCGCTCCTCAAAAACCATCCTGACAATACTCCGCCAGCGGGTTTCACTCCGCTCTTCAACGGAGCGGATCTCGCCGGTTGGAAGGGACTCGCCCACAACAACGCCGTCGAGCGCCACACCCTGACCGGAGAAGCTCTGAAAGATGCTCAGGCGAAAGCCGACGAGGTCATGAAGGCGCACTGGCGCGTCGAAAACGGAGTGCTCATTTACGATGGCAAGGGGGCCAGTCTCTGCACCGCGAAAGACTACGGCGACTTTGAATTCTACTGCGATTGGAAGATTCCCGCCGGGGCCGACAGCGGCATCTACCTGCGCGGCACCCCGCAAATCCAGATCTGGGATCCTTGGGATGCCACGATCAAGGACAAAAACGGCAGTCGCCAGCCCACGACGCCCCAGGAATGGGTCGAGGCCTACAAGACCGGACGCAATCTCGGCTCCGGTGGCCTCTGGAACAACCGACGCACCCGCAATCAGCCCCTCGTCCTCGCCGACAACCCCATCGGTGAATGGAATACGTTTTACATTCGCATGGTCGGCAGCCGGGTCAGCATCTGGCTGAACGGCAAGCAGGTCGTCGACCGCACCGAACTCGAGAACTACTGGGACAAGACGGGCAAAGAACCTCTCCCGCGTGCCGATCAGATCGAACTGCAGCACCACGGCAGCGAGCTGTTCTTCAAGAATCTCTATGTGAGGGAGCTGCCCTACTAACCCGATTACGGCGGAGGGCCGAGGAAGAGGTGGACAAGTGCCGCCCTCTTCCTCGCAATCCGAGAATGCTGCGGTGGCCTTCACCGATACACCTGAATGGCCAACCACAGGAGGCCCCGAAGACACGAAATCAGAGGGAAGAGAGAGGGGATCGGTTCACTCATGGAGTGACTTCGATTCCGCCGCATACCCCTGATTTGTCGGTGTATTCGGTGTGTTCCCTGGTTCCCCATCTGCGGATTCAGGTTCACCGGAAGCGATAGGCAAACACGTCCGCATCCTTCAGGGCAAATCGCAGCCGCACCGCCTTCCCCGCCAGCCTCGAGAGATCGGCTCCGCCTTTCCACGTCACGACCCGTTCGACCGAATCACCGAAGACGGGCGGACAGTCCTCCAGGGCAAAGCCGGGCAGTGCCTTTCCCGCCTCGTCCCCGATCTCGACACGGACCTCGCCGGCAGCAGAGCTGGCGAAATTGAGGACGAGTTGCTTCCCGGAGAAGAGGATCGGTTTGGTGAGCAACTCTCCTCCCGACAGTGGTGCCGTCACCGAGACAAAGCCATCGAGCCGGAGGCTGTAGCGGCGCAGGAGGCTGCTTTTTCCAGTCCAGTAACTCTCGGTGGCGTAGAAGGAGAGTTCCTCGGGCCCGCCCGGAAGACTGCCGCGCGTCTCGACGACGCTCCAGGCGAGATACTGGTGACCATAGTGCCAGGTGCCCTCGCGTTCCGGACCAGGACGGAGGAAGGCCTCATTCCACCGATGGAAGGTGACGCCGTCACGGCTTGCCATGAACAGCCCTTCGGTGATCGCAGTGCCAAAGCGCTCGACCGATTTGGCTCGGTCCTCCCGTTCGGCCAGTTCGGGGAGTGCTCGCGTCGAGTCGGACCATCCACGCTCGACATACCGAGTCGGAAAACCGATCAGCAGATGCGGTGCCCGGCCGTAGGGCTTCACTCCGTTGGTGTAGAGCTGCTCCTCGGGCGAATCGACGTAGCGCAGATCCTGGGGAGACTCCCAATGGATGAGATCCTTCGAGACGGCCGTGCGGATCGCACGAGAGCCGGACGGTTTCCAGGTTTGCCCATCGGTCTGACCTTTCGTGAAGATGCGCCAGTAGGCCCGATAGGCCTGCAGGTTCGGATCGTAGAAAGCCAGATTCTGCGAATCGAAGGCACCGTCGGTGAGGATGGGCTCGGGGTGGGCCAGCGACCAATGCAATCCGTCGGGCGATTGAAAGAGGAGGAGGCCATGGGGTTTATCGGAGCGGATGATCGCCTTGTAGCGAGCCTCGGGCCGACAGGCGGGATTCTCGTCTCGAAACACGGCCGGATGCCCGGGATCGGAAGTGACGGCACCATAGGTCGTGGGAGCGAGGACGATGTTGTTTGCCTTTGATCCTGCATATTCGACGAGGCCGAGTTCAGGCTTGCGCCAGGTGATGCCATCCTTGCTCTCGGCGTAGCAACAAAACAGCGGATGGGAAGCCGTGTTGACTTTTCCGTCCTTCACTGCGAGGTGCCACGCCTTGTAATACATGCGGTAGGTGTCGCCGTCGCGGAAGACGCTGTGATATCCGCTGCCCGAGCCCTCCCAGGGAGCGTCGTGCTCGAGGACGACCTCGCGCGGGACGGGTTCGTGGAGTTCGAGCCGCGCCCTTCCGGAGAGGGTCTCGATGAGGACCTTGTCCACAAAAAGTTCGCGCCGACTCCCGATGTCGGTTGGCCCGGCGAAGGACGTCGTGGCGAGAGCGATGGGGACAAGGAGATGAACGAGGGGCAGGATCGTGCGCATCGGGAATGGAAAACGTGAAATCGGATTCTGAACTATCGACATTCTTCCCTCAACCGTCGGTATACGTTTTCGGCGTGATCGTAGGCAGCCCTGAAATCGGCGAGTTCATCCTCATCCATGAAGCGCTCTTTTTGGGTCCGGCACCGCTTCACTCCCTCGAGGCACCACTCGGCACTGGCGAGGGAAGCTCGAATCGGTTTCCCGTCTATCTCGACGAAAACGGGATTCGTGTGTGAGGAAAAAGGAATGCGCAGGGCGATCCAACTGCTCTTCTCCAGAGCGATTTCAAAATTCAGATCGCGCAGGGAGCCGTCGGCCTCGATCTCCTGACGGGCGACGGATGCTCCGTTGACGACAACCTCGACGGGAACGCGGCGTGATGCCCCGAGGCGGGACCATTCGAGGCTCCAGTAGGGGCGGGTCTCGGGTCGACGGGTCGGAGGATTGGCGGTGAGGTGATCGTGAAAATACGGGTCGACCTCGATCGGGAGAAAGGCGGCGACGGTTGCGGAGACACGCACCTTCCCGGCTGTCTTGCGGCGTAGGGTGCTGTCTCCCACGCCCATCCCCTGCCCATCCACCTCGAAATCAAAGAGATGGCTCCTTCCATCCCCAACGTAATTGCGTCCCGCACGAATGCCCTCGCACCACGCATCGTAGTCGAGTTTGCCATCGAGTTTCACGTAGCTGCGTCCCAGTCCGACGCGTTCGCCGTAGATGCAGGGGAAGTCGGTCTCGCCACTGATGCGCGCACGATACCCGACGTTCAGGGTATGATACCAGATCCCGAGTTCCCAGGGATAAGGTGTGTCCACGGTCGACAGAAAATCAATCGCCGGCACCGGCTTGCCATCGGGGCCGGGCAGCTCGTGGGTGATGTCGACGAGGTACTCGTTCGCCCCGATGCCATCGAAGGCAGGCACCTCTTTCGGGGGCAGATCGAAAGACTCCGATGCGAGCCCCCATCCCGAGTGCGCCGGGCCAACGAGAGCACCCTGTCGTTTCGCCCATCGGAGAGTGTTCAGTCCCAGTTTGGGCCAGTGGTCTTTCGAATCACCTCCCGGGTAGATCTGTTCTCGAAGGCGGAGCAGACAGAGATGGCCGCTCTGGTGCGACCCGAATCCTGACACCTCCACATCGTAGCGGAGGAGGTAGGGATACACGGAGACCTTGTCGATCGCCCCGGTGAAAAACTGTTTCTGATAGTCGAAGCAAGGTCCCCAGGTGAGATTGGCGCCCACCTTGAGATCCTCGCCCATGAGGTGTCGCTGCATGTCGATGGCGTGGACGCCTTCGGTGGGGCGGGCGTAGTGTTTGCACCCCGCTGCGTGGATGTGGTGATCCCCCGACCACCAGCCCCTCGCGGCGGGATCGATCCAGCGTTTCACCTGGAAGCTCAACTCCTCCGTGTCGTCGTCGACACGGATCTCGCGGTGCTCGGGAATGGACTCGGGTCCTCGCTGAAACTCAACCCGATACACCCCGTCGGCGAGTGCGACGGTCTCGCCATCGCGTCGGTAAATCTGAGGATGGAAGCCGAAGTCGGGGGCGAGGCGTTTCGCCTGCGAGGGCACGACGCGTTCCGCCGCATCGCGGAAGAGAAACGCGGCAGTGGCGGGGGCTCCCTTCTCGTCGGTGACACGCAGGGTCACGACGCGGGATGGCACGCATTCAAAAAGAATCGCAATCTCGCTGCGAAAGCCGAGGTCCTGGGTGCCCTGGCCGACATCGAGGACGAGAGTGGCCTCGCGTTTCCCTGCGTCGCGTGAATAGAGTTGCAGGATACGGTATTCGAGTTCGAGCCCTCCCAGCGTGGGTGCCAGAGGTTGCTGCTCGAACCATAGCAGATCGAGCCAGAGATCGGCGTTTTCCCCGAGCGGACGCAGATCGCGCTCGGATCGAAAGACCTCGCCCAGGTTCGGCCCCGAGGCGCGGAGGGCGGAGGTCGTGCCTGCCTCATTGTGGACCTTCACGAGAAACGGACGCCATCCCTGCTCCTGAAGTTCCGCCCCGGCGGGTCCGCGCGAGACCTTCACGCGCATCTCGGGATTGATATGCACACCCAGCAAGACCTGTCGGTCGAGGATCGCCTGGATTCCCTTGATGGCGGCGGCTCCGTCGGCAGCGAGGGCCGTTCTGAGCTGACCCCTTTCCTCCCCGGCGAGGGGAAACCCAAGACATTCCATCGCCTCAACAACTCGTCCCACCTGGGCTTTCAACGGCTGAGTCTCAACATCAGAGACCTGGGGAAATTCGTTTGCGGCAAGGCAGCGGAGCAGCCCGCTCAATCCGAAGAGTAGCCATGGCAATCGTCTCATCAGTCTCCTCCTTCCAGGAAGAATCCTGCGAGACGCCCCGATCCGAAACAAGCCCGATGACGGCGCGATGCCGTATCAATGAGACCGGTTGGAATGGTCGTATTGCGCCAGAAATAAATGACACCGGGCTATAATTTTCAGAGGAGTTCGTTGCGCCAGATGAGATGACACCTGGGAAGCGTTTGGTTTTGGGGGGATTCAGGATGATGTTAGGGCCTGCTCGGCCTTCGGCTGAGCGAAGAGACCGGGAGCCGTAGGCGACCGATCGATGAGCGAGGCCGAAGGCCGAGCAGGTGGCGCAGGGACTTCCCAACGCACCTCGATTTCGGAGTCGATCAGCCGGGGTGCGAAGACTTTCTTGAGCGCCGCCTCGACTTGCTCCTGTAGCGCGAAGGGATTGAGCTCTCGCTTCTGTTTGCGGATCCACGCAGCCTCCCTTCTCCCGATTCCCTCCCACTCCAGTATTCGATCTGCCAGAGTTCGCGGCTTGTCGTAGCGTTTGCGATATTTGCCTCCCGCCCGCGTCTTCTCCATGATATTCATCACCGGCACGAAGAAGTTCTTCAGCGTGCACCAGGCTCGGTAGACTTCGTTGATCGCATTGAGACTTTCCGGATCACTCAATCGATCATAGCCGAGCAACTGCCGTGCGTGGGTCCAGTTCTTTTGCTCCACCCGGGCATTGTCGTTCTTGCGATAGGGGCGGGATCGGGTAAAGGCCACCGCAGGCTTCTCGCCACGCTCCTGGAGGAAGTTCACCAGGTGCCAGTTGAGGAATTGCCTCGCTTCGCTCGCCCTGCGGGCAGCCTTGCGGCTGGCTATCTGCGCTGCGCTTCGATTCGCTCCCATCGTCGCTGTCGAAGGCGATGATGTCAAAGGGAACGACTCCCTCGATTTCAGCGATCACGGCGATAACTCCGTGCTGCCCCTTGTTCCACACCGCCCGGCATTCGGTCCATTGTGTGTGCACATCGGTCAGATCCACCGTCCAGACAAAGTCACCCTCGAGACGATTGCCGCAGTGGGCCACGGTATCGGCTTCGAGGTAGCCGGGGCGATCAATGTCGTCGTTGTCGGTGCGTATCGGGATCTGGGTCTTGATCAGGGTTCCCGGCTTGGTCCCGCTGTTGCGCTAGCGGTTCTCGGAGGCTTTCACCGGTGCCAGCAGCCTGTCGATGCTACGAACGCTGATGGTTTTGAGGCGAGCGCATAGCGCGTTACCCAGCTGACCATACTGCCTCTCGTAGTGCGGCAGCCAGATCTCGATCATGGGCGCAAGAAGCTTGCCGCAGGGCTGGTTGGCCGCCAGCCAGATGGCCTTGACGACCTCGCGCTCTGCCCCCCCGTAGGTGGACTGGCGACCCCAGGTCTCGATCCTGCCAACGCTCGATCCCACGGGTCGGTTCATGACTCTGATCGCA
>CALDKL010000442.1 GCA_937898895.1 uncultured Verrucomicrobiae bacterium
TAAAATCCTCGTCGATTGTGGATTGTTCCAGGGGATGCGAGGGGCCAATGAGAAGAACCGCATTCCCGGAACACCGGCCTTTCACAAGCTCGACTCCGTGCTCCTCACGCATGCCCACCTCGACCACACCGGGCGTCTCCCTCTCCTCGCGAAACGTGGCTATACGGGTCCGGTCTACGCCACTCCCGGCACGCGGGAAATCGCGGAAATCATCCTCAAGGACTCTGCAAAGATCCAGAGCGGGGATCTCAAGCGTATCAACCGGAGGCGGCAGCGCGAAGGGAAAGAGCCCGAGGAGCCGCTCTATTTGCCGGAAGACGTCGACGCCATTCTGAAGCTCTTTCAGAATGCGCCCTATCAAACGCCTGTCGCCGTTGCTCCCGGGATTGAGGCGACCTGGACGGAAGCCGGACACATGTTGGGTTCCGCCAGCATCCAGCTCCGTGTCCGCGAAGGAAACAGGACGAAGACCGTCGTGTTTTCCGGCGATCTCGGGCAGCGGAATGCTCTCATTCTGAAGAGGGCGGTACCCTTCACCAATGCCGATCTCGTCTTCCTCGAATCCACCTACGGAGACCGCGAGCACCGCTCCTTCAGGGAGACGATTGATGAGTTTGTGAAGATCCTGAACACCGCTACTCAGGAGGGAGGAAAGATCCTCGTTCCCACTTTTGCGGTGGGCCGGGCCCAGCTTCTCATGTGTCTCCTCGCGCTGGCTTTCCGTAAGAAGAAGGTCATCCCGTTCCCCGTTTTCCTCGACAGTCCCATGGCCATCGAGGCGACGAAGATCTATAAGAAACATCCGGAACTCTGGAGCGAGGAGATTTCAAATATTGTTGCCGAACGCCGTCTCGCTACAGACCTTCAGCTCGCCGGCGGCAAAGTCTCCGTGACTTCCGATGATTCCCGCAAATTGAACGATATGAAGGGTCCCTGCCTCATCCTCGCCGGGGCGGGCATGTGCAACGCGGGCCGCATCCTCCACCACATTCGGGCGAACATTTGGAAACCGCAGACCCATCTCCTCGTCGTCGGATACCAGGGACAAGGCACCATCGGACGACAGCTTGTCGACGGGGCCAAGGAGGTCCGCATCTTCGGCGAGCCCGTCGCGGTGAATGGCAAGGTCCATTCTCTCGGCGGCTTCAGCGCCCACGCCGGCCAGACCGACCTTCTCGATTGGCTCGGTTCCATGGTGGAGAATCGGCCCCGTGTCATCCTCAGTCACGGAGAGGATGGCCCACGCACGGCTCTCGCTGCGGCAATCAAGACCCGATTCGGATTGAAGGCAGAATTGGCCGGGCACAAGGAGGCGATCACCCTGTGAGGCGACCTACCCGACGAAGGGCTGCTCAGAATTCGACCAGGTAATTGCAGATGATGCGGAAGTCGTTCAAACTCCGTGTCGTCGGGCCGTGTTCCTCGACGACCCCATAACGGAGTCGCAGGGAAAGGCCTTTAAGGCAATTCTCGGTTGGGGCCCACTGCAGATTCAGATCGTATTCATCCTTTCGGAACAAGGTGGGATCGTCAGGAGCACTGCCGTTGACGGCGAGTGCGTAGGCACTGACTCCGTCGAAGCAGGGAAATTCATAGGCGGCGCGCAGGATGAGGGCACCCTCGCCAGCGCGGTTAAAGTCCTCGACCTGCACGGCCGTGTAGCCGGGGTAGGCGCTCCAAGGATTGCGAAGATTCTCTCCGCCACCGGCAACGGTGTAACCGGCCGTGAACAGCGCATCACCCACGGGCAGCTCTCCTTTGAACCCGAACTGCTGTGCCGAGAACTCGCCTCCGGTGAGGAGTTCGTCCCCCGTGCTGCGCTGGTCGACAATTTGGGCGGCGAGGCGGGGAACGGAATTGTCGGCGAAGGGAAACTGGAAGGGTAGCTCCGTCTTTGCTTCCGTGTAGAAGATGTTGATGACATCGGCGCTGTGGTAATCGATCGCACCGAGGGAGAAAGCGTCTTTCTGGTAGTTCGCTCCGCCGACGAGGACGCCCCTTTCCACCGGTGCGCCAGCGTCAATACCCATGGATACGAATTCGTCGGAGTTGCGCTCTTTGATTTTGTCGAACCAGCCGATCCCATACTTCAGCTTGGCTCCATCCGATCCCACGTCGGCGACTCCCTGAAGGACGTAGAGTTCAAAGGTCTTTGGGGTCATTCGCGAATCGTCGCGGTTGATGAAGGGGGTGTCGAACTCCTTGCGGCCTGCGTAGAGATTCAGTCCTTCAAAGAGGAGGATATCGGCATAGGCCTCCCCGAGGACGGTGTAGCCGGCTTGGACCGGCTCAAGCAGGCTCGTGCCGTCTTCGCTGGGGTCGCCTTCGAGCCGTTGCGAAGTATAGCCGGTCACACCGAAGGAGATGCGTTCGAAAAGGTAGCCGGTTTTCGCTCCGACCCATCCCCCGGTGGCGAAGGCTTGGCTCACGCTGTCGTCGAATTTTTCCCGATCGAAATAGAAGGTTCGGAAGTTGAACTTGAACTGCGTGTCTTTGATCGCATCGCGTCGCGCCTCGATGCGCTCGAGTCGGCGGTCTGGATCGAAACTCTCGGACATGGTCGTCTGACCCTGTTCGGTCGAGGATGCGACCGGGTCGACTCTCTCCGGCGATTCGGCACCGGAGAGCGGCGGGATCACTCCAGAGATACCTAGGGAGGTGGCTGACAAAAGAGTGAGAAGACGGAGGGAGCGATTCATCGGAAAGGTTGGTGGTGGTGACTCGGCAACAGTCATACAAGAGGAAGAACACCAAGGGAAAGGAAAAATGGAGCGTTGTTCTCTTCTTCTTCTTACACGATTCTCTGGTGTCTCGCTCTCCCGTTTGGTGAGATGGCGGTTCGCCTTTACCTACGATTCTGCCATGCCCGATGTTCCGCAGCGACGCGGATATATTTCTCCGCCCACCCCCGGATCGACTCCTGTTCGGTGGCATCGAGTGGTCGAACAACCTTCGCGGGAGATCCCATCACGAGGGAACCGGGTGGAATCTCTCGCCCCTTCGGTACGAGAGAGCCAGCCGCAATGATACTTCGGGAGCCGATTTTTGCGCCATCCATGAGGATCGCTCCCATGCCCACGAGCACTTCGTCGCCGATCTCGCAGGCGTGGAGGAGGGCACGATGCCCCACGGTGACATAGTCCCCCACGTGCGTGCCAAGATCGCTCGCGAGATGGATGATTGTGCCATCCTGCAAATTGGTTCCTTCTCCAATTGTAATCTGTTGAATATCAGCCCGTAAAACGCACCCGAACCAAACGCTGGAGAGCGGTCGGAGAGTGACGTCGCCCATCACCACGGCACCTGGGGCAACCCAGGTTGTTGGGTGAATGTCAGGGCTCTTTTGGAGGTGCGTGCAGACCGGAAACGGCGTCATGACGGGGAAAAATCGGGATGAAGAAAGGGGATTTTCTTGGAAAATCCGGGAAATTTAAGCTTGCCAAACAAATTTTCTCTTCGTATTTGATCCCTGAAGAGAGGCGGAATCCGTTGATTTACGGTGGTTTCAAGGTGATCCCATCGCAAAGCACGGCCCGATTCGCCTCCCCCACCAAAACTACAAAATCAGAGATGAACAAGGGAGAACTTATCGATGCAGTCCAGAAAGCACTTGGCGGTGAAGCTACCAAGAAGTGCTCCGAAGAAGCCGTGAAAGCGGTTCTTGAATCCATTGCCAAGGGCATCAAGAAGGACGGCAGCGTCCAACTGATTGGCTTCGGCACCTTCGAAGTGCGCAAGCGCGCCGCCCGCACGGGTCGCAATCCGAAGACGGGTGCGACCATCAAGATCGCTGCTTCCAAGACGGTCGGCTTCAAGCCTTCGTCCGCTCTCAAGGGCAAGCTCTGATCTGGTCTCAGCCTCTTTCGACCCACCTGGTTGAAACTCAAAAGCGCGGCAGGTTCCCTGTCGCGCTTTTTTGTTGGGAGGATCGATTGATCAATCCGTGCGTGGCTGCTCACACGGAACGGGGATGGCCTCGCAGGTGTTGCGCCATCCGGGAAAATTCCACTGATTCGGAAAACCCGCGCATTGATCTGGCTTTACCGACTGGATGCGGCAGTCGATGCCGTCGAGGAAGACGCACTCATGGTTGGGTTTCGAGATCAGGGTCAAACCTGTGCGATTGGTACGAAGCTCGGTGAAGCGGGAGATGAACTCATCCTCGCCGAGCCCGAGATGGGTGGCGATCCGGGTGATTTCGACTTCGGACACCGGCACCTCTCCCGGCCAACGACAACAATTGCCGCACCGTTGACAAACGTAGCGGACCCCATCCTCCATGTCATAGAGAGCCATGATCGGCTAAGGATGACCCGATTTCGATTTCCGGCACGCTTTTTCGCGAAGGAAAAAGCACCGGGTTGGCAAAAGGACAAGGCTGTGTTAGATTTACGGTTTTTCAAATCGTTGCGGGTGGATTGTAAACAAGGTCGGCAGGAGCCGATCACTGACCGCGCCCCTGCTCTTTCTTCTTTTTGTTTTCCAATTCATGATCGGCAGACTTTTTGGTGCGTTTTCCAGCGACATCGGCATCGACCTCGGGACGGCGAATACGTTGGTCTACCTGCGCGACCATGGCATTGTCCTACGCGAACCGTCGGTGGTAGCGGTGAAGTCGGGCACCAATCACGTGCTCGCCATTGGGGACGATGCGAAGCGCATGCTCGGGCGAACACCGGGAAACATCGTCGCGGTACGTCCGCTGCGAGACGGAGTGATTGCGGACTATGAGGTGACCGAAGCGATGCTGCGGCATTTCATCCGCAAGGTCCACAACCGGCGTCGTTGGATTCGGCCCCGCATCGTCATCGCGGTGCCTTCGGGAATCACGGAGGTGGAAAAGCGAGCCGTGAACGAGTCTGCGGCGGCCGCAGGGGCACGGGAGGTGCACCTCATCGAGGAGCCGATGGCGGCGGCAATCGGGGTGGGGCTGCCGGTGCAGGAGGCGGCGGCGAACATGATCGTCGATATCGGCGGGGGGACGACCGAGGTGGCCATCATCTCCCTCTATGGTCTCGTTTACAGCCGCAGCGTCCGTGTTGCCGGGGACGAATTGGACGAGGCGATCACGAATTACCTGCGCCGTGCCTACAATCTCATGATCGGCGAACGCACCGCGGAGGAAATTAAAATTCGCATGGGTTCTGCGTATCCCCAGCCCAAGGAGACTTCGGTGGAGGTAAAGGGGCGTGATCTGATCGCCGGTTTGCCGAAGACAATCAAAGTGACTTCGAACGAGATCCGAGAGGCGCTCATGGAGCCGCTCGGAATCATCATCGAATCGATCCGGGTGACGCTGGAGCGTTGCCCTCCCGAGTTGTCTGCCGACCTCATTGATCGGGGTATCATGCTTTCCGGGGGTGGAGCGCTGTTGAAGGGTATCGATCAGTTGGTATCGGAAGAGACGGGGCTGCCGGTGCATATTGCAGAGGATCCCCTCAGCTCCGTGGCGGAGGGTACGGGCAAGCTTCTCGATGAGCTTGATTTCCTCAAAAAGGTGACACGGGCCGTTCGTCACTGAGGGTGGAAGCGGGATCCCGGAGAGACCGCAGATTCGACATGAGCCGACTCAATCTCATTTTCCTGATCTCCTTTATCGGACTCCTCATCTGGATTACCCTGTTCCAGCCGGACGCGGTTTCGACGATCCAGCGAGGGGCGATGGTGGCGATGCGTCCCTTCATGAAAGCCTCGAACGAGATTGAGGGTGCGGCTGCGGAATATGGGAAAGAGTCCCTCAGTCCGGCCCAGGTGCGCGAGCGACTCGCCTCCGCAGAACAGGAGCGCGACCGCCTCAAACTTGAGGTGATCCAACTCGATGAGATCCTCCAGGAAAACAACCAACTTCGCAGGGCTCTGCAGTATCAGGAGAAGTCCTCTCTCTCTCTCGTTGCCGCCCGGATCATCAGCCGAAAACCAGCCCAATGGTACAGCACTGTCGTGATCGACAAGGGCAGCGACGATGGGGTCGTCGTGGACTGTCCGGTGATCGTTCCGATCGGGGAGGAAGCGGGGCTGGTCGGAAAAATCTCGGAGGTA
>CALDKL010000443.1 GCA_937898895.1 uncultured Verrucomicrobiae bacterium
GTCTGGTTCATGCGGAGGACTTGTGCAGGCAACCGGCACCGGAAGAGATGGCGCGGGCCGCTGGAGTCGCTCTGCCCCCATTGCCGTGGCATGTGGCGAACGTGTGGTGGAATTTTGAAAAGCCCGTGGAGCAGTTCACCTCCTTGGAGGTCGATGTGACGATCGACCGCGATGTGCCGGAGGATTACAACCTCTACATCGCCCCCTGCGGCATTGCGAAGATCAATGGATTGCAGTTCTACGGCGGCATCCAGACGAACATCAATGGATGGGCGGACAAAGAGAGCCGCGAGCGGGTGCATCGCGGCAAAGGCGGCATTTTTTCCCGTTGGTCGAGTGACAAGAAGACACCCATCGGTCTGGAGCATGTGCGCACGGCGGCGGCGGAATGCCTGGTGGAAAGCGCGGGCTACGAAGGCGAATTCGCGAGCGTGCGGCGGCCGTTCGCATGGACGAAGGGCACCTACACCTGGTGCGTGACCAAGGGTGTGAGTGACGGTGGCAGCACCTGGTTCACCTGCAGGATCCGCGACGCAAAGGGGGTGGTGCATGAGGTGGGCAGTCTGCGCTTTGAAGGCACGGATTTCACGTTCTGGGAGCGGCACAGTGCCTTCGTGGAAGTCTATAGCACGGCAACGATTCCCCGCTCCGGCATCCCCAGGGTGAAGGTGAGTTTTGGTTGGCCGCGACTGAACGGACAGAAGGTACCCTTGAAGAAGGTATCGGCATACTATCCTGACAAAGGCGGTCCCGATTCACCGGACTGTGCCTGGGTGAAGGCCGAGGGGGAGACCTGCGTGGTGGAAGTCGGGCCGATCTTCAAACGTGAAGAGGCGAAGCGTCGGCATGATCTGGTGCTGGCCGGAATGCCGATGGCTCCGGTGGAAACGACCGGAACGCTGCTGCTCTGCGGCATGGACGAGGTGTTTCTCATCGATGCCGCCGCAGCGGAGAAAGGATCCTTTGAAAAGCTTTGGAGCTGGAGTGCCAAAGACCGCAACGATCTGCCGGAGGCACTGCGCGGGCGCTTTGCCACCACGGATGACTGCAAACCGGTCGATGGCGGGAAGAAGGTGCTCATCTCCTCCTCCAGCGGAGGCTGTGCGCTCATCGATCACCCCTCTGGCCGCGTGCTCTGGCATGGACTGGTGACGAATGCCCACTCGCTGGATCTGCTGCCGCGCGAGCGTATCGTCGTCGCGAGTTCCGTGGCAAAAACGGGAAACCGTCTCGTCGTGTTCGATCTGGCGAAATCGAGCGAGCCTCTCTTCGATACTCCGTTGCCTTCCGCGCATGGCGTGGTCTGGGATGGGGCACGGCGCTGCCTGTGGGCGCTCGGTTTTGCTGAACTGCGCCGCTATGAACTGAAGGACTGGGACAGTGACAAACCAGCGTTGGTGCAGCAGGCGAGCCATCCGCTGCCTGATGAAGATGGCCATGATCTCCAGGCCGTGCCCGGCAGCAGCGACCTCGTGGTGACGACCGGCCGAAGTGTCTATTTGTTTGATCGCGACAAACCTGGATTCCGTCCGCACCCGCAGCTCGGCGGCAAAGAGCGTGTGAAAGGCGTCAGCATTCATCCCGTGACCGGGCGAACGGTGTTCATCCAGGCCAGCGACGAGGCATGGTGGAGTGGTGAGATCGGATTCCTCGCACCCGCCGCAGAAATCGAGGCAGGCGGAGAGCGACTTTACAAAGCACGCTGGCTTCCACCGAGCCCTGCCGGGTTGCCATAGCTCTCACCGTGTCCGGGTTGCTCCAAGGCCGAGCAGCGGGATGAGGTCACGGGCTTCGCGTTCGCCGTAGTTGAAGATGATGAAGCCCTGAGTGGCGTGGCGGCGCGTGTTGCCGATCTGTTCGATAACCGCATCCGCCTCCAGAGTGGAGTGCGAGGAGGAGGCTCCGATGCCGGGAACGAGACCGGCGGATCCGGCATCCAGCTTTTGACGGCGCACCCAGGCCTCGTGGGTATTGTTGTTGTTGGTGTAATCCATCGGGCAAACGAAATCGAGCCAGCCACGGGCGCACCAGAGCTTCCAATCCTGCATCACGGAGCGACTGTCCTCCTCCCAGTTGCGGAAGACGGCGGCGCTCACGCGGATGCCGGGCCGCACCTGGCGCACCTGTTCACTGGTGGTGCGCACGAGTTCGGTGATGTTGCCCTGGCACCAGGTGATCCATTCCTCGCGTCGCAGGCCCCTCCCGCGCACATCATCGGGCCATTTTGCCACCGCTTTGCCGGTTGCTTTTTCAAACCGCTCGCGGCAGGGAGTGCAGAAACAGTGATCGGAGTCGGGGTAGCGGATGTAGTCGAAGTGGATGCCGTCGATGGCGTAGTTCCGAGCCAACTCGAGCAGAGCCTCCCGTTCCATCTTGAGATTGGCCGGATGCGAGGGGCACAGCCAGGGCTCTTCGGTGCCGTCGTAATGGCGCTGGAGGCGGCCTTCGCTGCGCATCTGCTCCACAAAGGCGGGGGAGACAGCGTGGCCGAGGTTCCAGTTCACTTTCCACACATGGCACTGGATGCCGTGCTTCCTGCACGCGGCAAGACAGGCGGCCATTTGGTCGCCTTTCTCGGCGGAGTCGGCGGATTGCGGCAGCACCGTGCTGGGGTAGTAGGTCACCCCTCCCCAGAGCATGTTCGGCATGATCGCGGTGAAGCCGTTGTCCTTGAGGCGCTGGATGGCCTCGTCCCAGCTCAGGCCCTTCACTCCGTAGGCACTGTGGCACCACATGGCGCGGAACTCGCCCTGCTTCGGCTCCTGCGCCAGGCAATAGGCCTCGCGCAACCGCCGCATGGCGAGAAGGGTGGCGTCGAGCGCGGGAGCGAACTGTTTGGTGCGCAGTGCGGTGTCCGCTTCCTCACGCAGGCGGGCAGCCTCGTCGAGGCGTGCCCGGGACTCGCTGTCGGGCTTGGTTGCCTCCTTCAGTGCGGTTTGTGCCTCCGCGTAGCTGCCATAGGAGGCGAGATGGTCCATGTCCGCACGCCGTTGCGCGATCACCTCCTGCCAGCAGGCGGGGCGGAGCTGGCCCACCATCGCAAGGAGCAATCGCGTTTTGTTGGCGCGATCTTCTCTGAGAAGCACATGGGAGAGATAGAGGATGCTTTCGGAAGCCGTCACGGCCGGGAAACCGGTGTCGCGCCCGTCCGCATCACACCAGTGGGCGAGGACGCGGGCTTTGGCGGGATCGATCTCGACCGCGTTGATGTTCCAGGAGGCCTGCGCGGCTCGTTTCGGAGCGCCCGCAAAGGCACCCTCCTGTGTCTCGATGAAGGAAAACTGAGCCTTCGTGGCTGGCTGCGTGTATCGGAGCGACTTCAGCCCCGCGAGTTCACGCAACGCGGGAGGCATCGAGTAGCAGATCAGCAGCCGTCCCCCTCGCCGGGCGAACGCCGCCAGGGCTTCGGTCGCGGCTTCCGGAAGTCCGGGATTGTGCGGCAGGATCGCGAGGTCCATCTTCGCGAGCAGTTCCGGCTTCAGGTCCGTCTCCGCAACCAGCGCGTGTCGCAGGCCGAGGTCCCCGAGGAGGTCAGACATGTCGCTGATGATCCCTTTGGTTTCGGGCGATTCATCGCGCACCACCAGGATGCGGGTGTCTTCCCCCGGAACGCCGATGCGGCGCAAGTTCCGAATTTGGAAGGAAGTGTCCTTGCTGTCGCCCTTCCATGCCGCGAGGCGGATCGCGGTGATCGCGCCCCAGTCGCCGGGATCTCCTTCGCTGAGGGCATCGTTCTTTCGCAGAGCAATCGTCTCCCAGCGGTTCGTATGGCGCGGAGAGAAGGCCAGCGAACGCCATCCTTTTCCGGTGCGGAAATAGAGCGTGAAACTGGAAATCGCGCTCATGTCCGCGCAAAACATTTCCATCTGCACGCCCTCCGACTCCGACAGATCGATTGGCCGCTTCAGATCCCAGTAGGCGCGCCCGATGCGGCTCGAGGCAAAGGGGCAAGAAAACGCAAGTGACGGTTGCTCCCCTGCGACACTCGTCTTTGCCGTCGGCGAGCCATCCGATGCGATCCATGCCTTCGCTGCCGCCGCGTCGTCGGGATATGCCCCCGCATCGATGATCGACTCTGCATGACCTGCGAGAGGGGAGAGGAGAAGCGAGATTGCCAGCGGAATCAGCGATTTCATGATTCTGCGATCCTACGGCACAAGCTGACCCATGCAACTTTCGTCCTTCCGCATTCCGGCCACTGGTTTCCACCGGAGCAGACGGGGCTGCTATCGCGGCTCCCCGAAGCGGATGGTTGCGCCCTCGCGCACCGCTCGTTCGTCCACCTCGACAGAGAGTGGAGCCTTGCCGAGGAAGATGCGACAGGGTCCGGTAGCCCGAAGGATCGCTTCGGTTTCGCGCGTGGTTGGATAGGGCAGGGTGAAGCGGACGGTGCCGTCCTCCTCCGGACGCGAGGAGGTGCGGTGGGTGAAGGTTCGGCCGGTGATCGAGTTTTTGAGATCGAGTTCCAGCACGGCAGGTTCCCGGGAATCGGACTTCCCGACGAGAGTCGCACCGACGACGCGTTCGTAGATTCGCACGGTGGGCAGCAACTGGCCGGAATAGCAGAAATACGTCTTGTCTTCCTCGGTCCAGGAGGTGCCTTCCGAGGTGAGGGGGAGGAACTTTTTTCGGGATTCGGGGGAATCGACTGGTGTGGATGTCAGGATGACGGCTTCGACGTCCGCGAGGAGACGGTATCGGACAAAACTTTCTTCGGGACTTTCATAGACGAGCCGATGATGGCTCCACCCTGAACCGTCACCGAGGTAGAGTTTCGCTCCGATAGCGGAGCGAAATCGTTCGCCGTAGGAAAGCAGGGGCAACGAGACTTCCTCATTCTCGGTCCGGCCCTCCTCCACCTGCAATTCCTCAACCGTGAGACCGACCTGGAGGGCCTCACTGACATAGCTGTCGCAGACGGAGGTGGCATCGAGGATCAGATAAGGAATGTCTCCGCAGGCATCGAGGCGTTGATTGGCGGTCGTTTCGGAAGTCTCGAGAAACCAGTCGATAAAAAGAGGAGAACGCGAACTCGCGAGCACGGCGATGCGCTGACCGAGAGTGGGGATGAGATTTCCGAGAGACCAGTGCGAGAAGATACCGTAACTGCCATCGGGATAGGCGAATCCTTCTCGCATTTCCCAGGGATTGGCGAGGTGGGTCGGCGAGAGGGGGGACTGGGGAGTGTGTTCCCGAATCCATGCCATCGCCCCGCGCCACGGGGGAGTAGCGAGCACCATTTCCCCGATTTCGGATCGGAACAAAAACGGGAGCTTGATCCTCCCCGGCAGTATCAGGAGTATGGTGAGGTTTGCCGCGATGACGATCCAGGGGACGGGATGCGGGAGGATGGAGCGTTTCCTCGGGAGAGACGCGAGAAGGCGGGACGCCCCGAGCAGGCCGATCGCGGCGAGCAGGGGGAGCAGTGCACCGGTCAGGTAGCCAAAGTCGGAAGTGCGGACCCAGAGTGCGGCCCAGACTCCGATGAAACACAGGGCAAATCGCGTGCCGGGCGGCGTGCTCCGGCCAAACGCGGCGACAAATCCGGCGAACACAAAAGGCAGGAGTATGCCGTAGACATACCAAAGCCGCGAGGCATCGACTTCAAGATGCTCGGCGACAAAGGGATTCCGAGGCCAGAGAAAATGGTGGATTTGATAGGACA
>CALDKL010000444.1 GCA_937898895.1 uncultured Verrucomicrobiae bacterium
GCCTCGGGCGGAGCATGGGTGGCTGGAAGGGTGGGGGGCGCTTGGGAAAGCACCCTTCCCTGAGACCGCGAAGTTCGCGAAATTTTTAGTGCACCTGTTCAGCGATTGCCGATGCGAGGCGGTTCGCCGGGCTGGTGCGGGCCTCACACAACCTCTCCAGCCCGCTCGAGATGGCCATCGCCCATCCACGAAGTTTCATGCGTAAGCCCTGGCGTTTCACTCCGCTCCGTCGGCTCGAATCTTGCAGAGCGGTCCGAATCGGGGTACGTTTGCAACCCGTCCCCATCATGATCTCCCATTCCCTGCGTTTCTCTTTTTTCGGAGCCCTCTCGCTGTTTCTCGTCTCCTGTGCCACGGACGAGCATCATCTCGTCGAGGTCTCGGTGCCGGATCAACGGATGGTGGTCTTCCGCGACGGGGTGCGCATCCGCGAGTATCCGGTATCCACATCGAAATTTGGGTTGGGGGATGGTCGGGGCAGCAAACAAACGCCCTTGGGAAACCTCCAGATCGCCAAGAAGATCGGGGCGAATGCTCCGGCGGGGGCGGTATTCAAGTCTCGCAAACGCACCGGCGAAGTCCTCCCACCGAATGCCCCAGGCCGGGATCCCATCGTCACCCGGATTCTCTGGCTGAAGGGACTCGAGTCTCAGAATGAGAATGCCTATTCCCGCTACATCTACATCCACGGAACGCCCGAGGAGAACCGGATCGGGACTCCCGCCAGCTACGGATGTATCCGCATGAAGTCCCAGGACATCATCGATCTCTTCAACGTCGTGGGGACGGGGGCAAAAGTGCGTATTGCCAACGAGTCGCTGCTACCGACGCCGGAGGCTCCCGTCGCGAAGCCGCTGCCGTGAGGTCATCCGCTCCTTCTGCCGGACGATCATTTCTGGCTCAGGGGGGTGCCGTCTTCCGCGAAAACATAGACGACGTCCTTGGTTTTGGGACGCTCGATCTCGATGCGGTATTCGATGCGGCCCTCGACGACGACCTTCTCCACGTCCTCGACGTGGCCTTTGCCCACGAGAGTTTTCGATACGGCATCGCGGACGGCCTGTGGCAAGTCGGACATTCGGATCGTCTCCACGCTCTTCTGAAGGGTCCCGGTGCCCGTGATGTGTAGGGTCAGTTCGCGGAATCCTTTCAGGTCGATCTCGACGAGATAGAGCACGCGGTCTTCCACTTCGAGTCGCTTGATTTCATCCAGTTTTCCATCGCGGAGATGGCTGCGGATCGTGGCCTGCACGGGATCGGGGCACGAGTCGAGTGAGATCTCTTCTGCGTGCGGGGAAGTGGTCGAGAGGAGCACTGCGACCCAGCACATCCAACCGATTCGTGCAGCAGACCGTGATGCCATTCTGAGTTTCGGGGCGTTCTTCACGGGAGACCTTTTCATATCAGGATGAGGGGAAGATGAGGGGAAGGAACCTTTTGGCAAAGGATTTTTCGAGGGGGCTGCGGGCGATTATTCCCGAAAATCGATTGTGATGGCGAGGCGTCCTGATTCCAGCGAGGCTTCGCACCTGCCGCCGAGAAAGTCGGCGCTCGCGCGGACGATGGAAAGCCCGAGTCCCGAATGTTGACCTCCGTGGCCGCCGTGGGGCTGGGGTTCCTTTCTCCAGAAGCGCTCGAACAGTTTGTCAAGGTCATCGGAAGTCAGCCCCGGTGCCTCGTTGCTGACGGAGAAGAAGCGAGGTCTGGCGCGGATTTCGATGGTGCTTTGTTCGGGCGCGTAGCTGACGGCGTTGTTGATCAGATTGTGGATGATCGCTCTCCACAAGACCGGGTCGGAAGCAAACTCGCCCGGTTCGATCTGACAGTCCACCACGAGGTTTCGCGAAAGGATCTCCCTCTTCTGCCGGGCAAGGCAATCGCCAACGGTTTCCTCCAGAAGAATCGTCTCGACGGGGCCCGGTGTTCCTGCCTCGGCCCGGGCGAGCAGGGAGAGTTTTTCGATGAGAGCCTCGAGTTCTGAAATGACCAGGAGCATCTCCGAGACATGTTCGGGGGTAAACTCTTCGGGCCAGGCCGCCCCGAGTTCGGTCATCGCCTTCAATTCCGCGAGGGGGGTGCGCAACTCGTGGGCGGCGTGACTGGTGAAGCGGCGCTCGCGTGCGAAGGTGGCCTCGAGCCGTTCGAGAAGTTCGTTCAGTTTGCCCGCCATGCCGCGCAGTTCCACGGGCAGATCATCGGTCGCGAGGCGACCGGAAAGGCGTTCGACGTGGATCTGCTGCACCTCGGCCCCGAGTTGGTCCAGCGGCCGCAAACCACGTCCGACGACGATACGGAGGAGAGCGAGGATCACGACGATTCCGCCACCTCCGACGAGGGCGATGGTCGTGGCGATGGGACTCAGGAGCCGCTTGAGGCGAGCGCGGTCGCTTGCAACGACGAGTTTCAGGTCGGCGAAGCGGTCCTCTTCGTCGTCGGAGGGAGTGAAGTATCGCCAATAGGCGCGCACGTCGAGACCCCCGGGAAGCAGGGAATTGGTGACGCCTTCCTGCAGATGCGAGGAGATTCCGACCTCCTTCAGGCTCGAGGTGCCGAGCGAAGGGGATCGGTCGAGGACCGTTCCGTCGGGTGCGAAGATCTCGAAATAATCTCCCGGGCTGCTCGTTCCGAAACCGGCGAACGTCTGGACATCGGGATCGATTTCGAGTTCACCGTTGTCGATGGCGGAGGCCGAGGCGAGAATCTCGGCCTTTCTCCGCAGGACGTCGTCGAATTGAGTGCGGAGGGCGAGGCGCAGGGCGAGGAACAGGCTGAGGCCTCCGGCGAGAACGGCAACTCCGCCGACGCCGCTCACGGTCAGGGCCATCTGCCGACGGATGGATCTCATGGCGCCTCGATAACGTAGCCGAGTCCCCGGCGGGTGTGGATGACGGGTGGCGCACCACCGGGACTGAGTTTTTTCCGCAGGGAGTACACCGCCGCGTCGACCGCATTGCTGAGTGGGCTGTCGGATTCGTTGTAGAGATGGGCCTCGATCTGCTCGCGGCTGTAGACCCGCCCGGGATGACGGGCGAGACATTCCAGCAGTGAGAACTCGCGGGCCGTGAGGGTGAGGGGGGTGCCCGAGCGTTTCACCGAACGGGCCGCGAGATCGATCTCGAGATCCCCGATGAGGATGCGCGATTTTGCCTGCCCTCTGACGCGCCGTGCGATGGCCTCGAGCCGGGCGGCGAGTTCCTCGATGGCGAAAGGTTTGGTGAGATAGTCATCTGCCCCGAGGGCAAATCCGCGGACGCGATCCTCCACTGCGCCTAGGGCCGTGAGAATGATGACCGGGGTATCGACTCCGCTCGAACGCCATTGCTCGAGCCATTCCAATCCGCTGCGACCCGGCAGCATCAGATCGAGAACGATGGCGTCGTAGCGATTTTCCCTGACAAAGAGATCACCTTCGTTGCCGTCGGGAGCCTCGTCGATGGCGTGGCCGAGACGCGCGAGGGCACGGGTCAGGGAATGGCGCAAGCGTTTGGAATCTTCGACAAGGAGGAGGCGCATGAAGAGACTGGGGTAGTGTAGCACATCCCGTCTCCCTGCGGTCAAGACACCTGGCCAGGGGACGCTCAGGTGATGTCTTCGCGAATGTCGGAGACAGGGTTGACGATCAGGCGATTCCCCTCGATCCGGGCGGCGGACCCGAAGGGGATGGGTTCGTTCTCTTTGATGTGTCCGGCCGGAAAGCCGATCAGCACGGGGAAGGGGGCCGCCGAGAAGTGATCGGCGATGACGTCGTTGATCGCGACACCGTCCGATCCGGGATCGCCCTCGGTGAAGGCCCCGACGACGAGTCCGGCGAGATCGTCAAAACAGCCCGCCTGTTTCATCGTGGTGAGGACGCGATCCACTCGATAGGGGCGTTCGCCGACATCCTCGATGAACAGGATGCGCCCATTCAGGACGGTGGCACCGGGTGTTCCGAGGAGGGAGGCGAGAACCGCCAGATTTCCCCCGGTGAGAATGCCGTTGGCCGATGAGTCGGTTTCCCGGAGTGAGTCGAGTTCCCAGGATCGGGATCGATCGGGGGCTTCGATCATGTCGATCCATCGTTCCCGAAGTTCGGGCGAGGCGGTTCCCAGTGCGGCGACCATGGGGGCGTGGATCGAGCGGACGCCGCTGCGGGCCCAGAGGGAATGCAAAGCGGTGATGTCGCTGAACCCAACGAGGAGTTTGTTGGCCCGGCGCACCAGATCCGGATCGATTCCCGGGAGGATGCGGGTGGCCCCGAATCCGCCCCGGACACAGACGATGGCGTCGATGGCGGGATCGAGGAGCGCCTCGTTCAATTCCTCGAGGCGGCGCGCATCGTTGCCAGCGAGGTATCCGGATTTGGCGAAAATGTCAGGGCGATGGACGGGTTCGTAGCGTTCCGCGAGCCAGCCGAGTCCGGCACAGAACGCGTCTTCGTCGAAGGGACTGGCCGGAGCGACGACGGCGAGCCGGGATCCGGGGCGGACGGTGCGGGCAATGGGAAAGTCCATCAGGGGGTGGTAAAAGGGGAGGCGGTTGGTGCCTTTCGCGGCACCCTCCCCGCCCTGGTCCGACGACAGGGTCGGGTGGTCGACCAGACCCTGTCGGGACAGGATTCGCTCACTCCACGGCGGGGATCATTCCGTAATCGCCGTCCTCCCGGCGGAAGAGAATGGCGAGTTGGTCACTCTTCGCGTCGTGGAAGAGGATGAAGGGTTTTTCGTTCATCTCCATGTCCATGATCGCCTCGTCGGGGAAGAGGTGTTTGATCTTGTATTTCTCCTTGTGGATGATGTGCGGCTCGTGTTCGGCCTCGGGCTCTTCGGGGAGTTCGGCGGGGAAGACCATCTCGTGGACGGTGCGGGTCGATCGGCGCTTCTTCTCGGGACGGTGCGACTTGAGCATGCGCGTTTTGAACTTGCGCATGCGGCGGGCGATCTTGGAAAGGGTCTCGTCGATGGAGGCATACATATCCTGGGTGGTGGTATCGGCCTCGATCACGATATGATTTGCGCAGAAGAGGATGATCTCTGCGATGTGCCGATCCTGTTCGACGTTGAGAAGGACCTTGGCCTCGATGATTTTGGGATAATCGAGGTGCAAGCCGGCCACTTTTTTCTCGGCGTAGTCGCGCATCGCCTCCGTGACGGAGACATGACGACCGGTGACAGTGATGGGCAGGTTTACATTGGTGACTTGCATGATGGATTTGGTTTGGGTTTGCGTCAGGATCTCCCTGACTCCGATGGAATGGTACCAGGGAATGGGGTCGTTTGACAAGCTCGCAAAGACGGCGTTCGAGAACGAAATAACTTGACGAGCAGGAGCGATTCAGGAGGCCTCACATCGTGAAACGGTCGCCGAGATAGAGTTCGCGACTGACCGGGTCATTGATGAGGAAATCGCGCGTTCCTTCCCGCAGGACACGGCCTTCGTAGATGAGGTAGGCCCGGTCCACGAGTTCGAGGGTCTGG
>CALDKL010000445.1 GCA_937898895.1 uncultured Verrucomicrobiae bacterium
TGTTCATCGCCGGGTAGAGAGAAAGAGACCATCCAAGGAGGGCGAGGGCGGCAAGAAGGACAAACCACGGCCGGTTCAGGGCGAGGCGCAGCAGGGTCGCTCCGAGGAGCGCCTTCATCGCCCGAACCAGTCGGCCGTCTCCGTGGGTTTGCCCTGCTTTCGGTCGGAGAAGATAGGAGCAGAGCACCGGGATAAGGGTGAGCGAGACGACGAAGGAAGCGAGCATCGAGATGATCGTCGCCATCGCGATCGGGGCGAAAAGTTTTCCCTCGACCCCGCTCAGTCCGAACAGCGGCAGGAAGACGAGCACAATCAGGACGGTCGCGTAAAAGATGGAATTCCGCACTTCGCCCGAAGCCGAAGCGATCACGCCGAGGGGCGGTCGGGGAATGGCGAGAGAGGCGTTGTTCTGGAGTCGTCGGAAGACGTTCTCCACGTCGACGATGGCATCGTCCACGACCATGCCGATGGCCACGGCGAGACCACCGAGGGTCATGGAATTGACGCTGATCTCCATGAGGGCAAAGACGAGCATGGTGATGCCGAAAGACATCGGCATCGCCATGAGGGTGATGAAAGTGGTGCGGAAATTGAAAAGAAAGAGGAAGAGCACCACCACCACCATGATCGCACCGTCGCGGATCGCCTCGGTGAGATTGCCGATGGCGTGATCGATAAAATCCTTTTGCTGGAACAGTAAGGTCGTCTCGACGCCTTCCGGCAGCGTTGCGGTGAGTCCGTCGAGGGTCTCGCGGATTTTTCCGGTGAGTTCCCGGGTGTCGAATCCGGGTGCCTTGGTCACCGACATGATGACCCCGTAGGTCGGAGTCTTCTCCGGATAAACGCTGATCGCGGCGTCTCCGCGCATCGGTTCGGTGCCCATGGCGACCGTCGCGACATCGGCGATGGTCAGGGTGCGGTCGCCGACCATCTTGATTGCAGTGGCTCCGATCTCTGTGGGATCGACAGTCATCGCGAGATTGCGCACCATGATTTCGCTCGGGCCGCGGTCGAGGAATCCTCCGGTGGTGTTTTTCGCGGCGGAGGTGGCGGCTGCCTCCAACTCCTCCAGGGTGACGCCAAAAGCCTGCATGCGGAGGGGGTCCGGCTGGATCTCGATGCGGGCGATGCCGCCACCCATGTTGAGGATCTCGGCGATTCCGCCGACGCTCTGCAGGCGTGGACGGATCGTCCAATCGGCGAGGGAGCGCACCTCGCGGGGCGGTAGGTAGCCGGGCTCGCCTTCCCGGATGCGGCATCTCACGCCGACGAGAAGGATCTCGCCCATCAGCGAGGCGACGGGGGTCATGTAGGGCTGGACTCCCTCGGGCAACTGCTCCCTGGCTGCCTGCAGTCGCTCCTGCACGAGAACCCGCGCTCGCTGCACGTCGGTGCCCCAATCGAATTCGGCGTAGACGAGCGAGAGAGCGACATCGGAGTTCGAGCGCAGTCGATTCAGGCCGGACAGACCCATCAGCGCGGTTTCGAGGGGGAGGGTGACCTGCGATTCGACTTCCTCCGGAGCAAGCCCAGGAGCCTCGGTGAGAATGGTCACGGTCGGCTTCGTGAGATCGGGCAGCACCTCGACGGGCAGGCGGGTCGCGGTATAAAGGCCGGCGATGAGCAGCAGCAGGGCGGCTCCGAGCACGCTCGCACGATTGGCGAGCGACCAATGGATCATCGCGTTCAGCATGGGTCAGGTCTCTGCGGAGGGATCTTGGGCGGCCGTTTCCACCGGGGCGACCGCCGCTCGGGTGGGTCTTCCGAAAAACGAGGCGAGCAGCAGCACGAAGAGCACGGCACTGACATATTGCCAAAGGTGCCCTCCGTGATTTCCTTCGCTGACGGGATCGTCGTGGTCGTGATCCTCGTGGTCGTGGTCGTGGTCGGTTTTCCCGGCTTCCTGTTCCGCTCTTTTTTCCGGAGTGAGTTCGGATCCGTCGGCGGCGTGCTCATGGCCGTGGGCTGCGTCGAGAGCTTCCTTGAGCGAAATGCCGCTCGAACCTCCGGCAAAGGAGAGCGAGTAGGCACCGCGGGTCACGACCTCATCCGCAGGAAACAATCCTGACAGAATCTCCACATAGCGGTCGTTCATCGCCCCGATCTCGACGGGAGTCCGGGTGAAGGCGTTCGGAAGGTCAAAATGTTTCACGTAGAGAAAGCGATTGCCCGACTCACCCTGGAGGGCCGAGCGTGGCACGCGCATCACGTTTTCTCGTTTTGCGAGGACAATGCCGAATTCCGCCCGCATCCCTGGTCGCAGACGAGCCCCTTCATTCGTGACGCGGAAGTGGGTGTCGAGCGTGGCGCTAGCCGCATCGACGACGGTTCCGACGCGGACCGGAGTGCCCCGGAAGGTCTCGCCGGGCACCGCCGTGACGCGGATGTTCGCCTCCGAATTCGGTCGGATGCGCCCGGCGAGAGTTTCCGGAACTCGCGCGATGGCTGACAATTCCGTGAGATCGGCGATCTCCACGAGAGCGCGATCCGGTTCGACCGATTCGCCGATCCGGATCGACACGGACAGAATCGTGCCGCGCAAGGGAGCCTTCAACGCGACGACAGGCGGCGGATCTCCTGGCTGCCGACTTTCGATCTTCGCGATGACCTGGCCGACTTCCACGAGGTCGCCGGGTGCGACGAGCAGTGATTCGACCCGGCCCGGGATCCGGCTGCTCACCACCGCTTCCCGTCCCGGCACGATCTCGAGCCTGCCCAGGGCGAAGGCAGTTTCCTCAAAGTCGCCTTCTTCGACGACTTCGGTTTCGATGCGGAGGTTCTTCGCTCCGGTCTCGCTGAGGATCACGGTATCCTCCGCCGCCGGAGCCTCGGACACCACGAGGACGGATGCGAATGTGAGACAAAGGATTGGGTTTCTCATTTCTGGCTTTGTGAGGAGGATTCGAGCCCTGGATAGGCCCCGGTGACAAGACGAACGCGGGCTTCGGCAAGATGGTAATCCGCGAGGGAGTCGAGAGCGGTCCTCCGTGCCGCGAGGAGCTGTTCCTGGGCCTGGCGCACCTGGAGGAAAGTCGCCTCGCCGTTCGCGTGTGCTTTTCGGACTTCTTCCAGTTGTTCCTCGGCGAGCGCAGGAAGGTCTGCGGCGGTCTCGTGTGCCAGCTTCCAGGCATCGGAACGGGCGCGGTAGGCGGCCTCGCACTCCGAACGGATCGAAAATCGGGAGGCCTCGACGCTTCGCCTCGCCTCCTCCCCGTCGATACGGGCGCGCTCGATTCCCTCCTGATTGCGCTGCCGCAAGGGCAGGGGAATGGAGATGCCGAAGCCCGCGAAGGTGTTTCTTTCCATTCCGTTCGGTGCGTCAACGGAGTGTTCGTCTTCGACAAAGAGCTTCACGTCGATGTCTTCCCATCGTTTCGCGTTTTCGAGGACGAGAGCGGCGGCGGCTTCGTCGATCTTGGCGAGGGCAAGGACATGGTCGGGGCGGCGGCGCAGAATCGCGTCAAACTCCCCCGCAGCGGGTGGCTCCTTCGCCGGTAGGGCGAGGGAGTCGGGGAAATCCACCTGGCTGGTGCTGTCGAGTCCGATGAGCGCGAAGAGGGCGAGGCGTTGCTGCTTTTCGAGCGACTCAAGGCGTTCGCGATCCTGAGCGAGCGTTCGTCCCGCGAGAGTCGCCTGCATCTGGTCGAGTTTCGAAACTTCGCCGTTGGCGGCCTGTTTCTCGAGGAAGGCGACGATTTCCCCGTTCAGGTCGAGACTGTCCTTCGAGAGGCGCAGCCGTTCCCGGCTCGCCAGCAGGTCGACGAGAGCCCGGTCTACTTCGCTCGCCAGCTCGCGTCGTCGTTCTGCAACCTCGGCTTCCGCGAGAAGGATCTGGTGGCGTCGCAGGGTTTTTTCATGCTTGAGCCGCGCGGTGACGGGAAACCGCTGGCTGAAGGCGAGATCGGTAGTCTGTTCGCCCTCGTCGAGCCCGGTTTCGTCGTTCC
>CALDKL010000446.1 GCA_937898895.1 uncultured Verrucomicrobiae bacterium
CTTCCAGGCTTCCGAGCGCATTTTCGTGACGAAGTCCATTCCCGTCCATCCGCAGAAGGCGAGGATGCCGACGAGGGCGACTTTTTGAACGATGCCGCCGAATTTGAGCAATTGGAGGTCTCCCCGTGAGGGCATGCGGGCCACCTCGTCCTTGGAAGGGCCAAAGAAATCCTGACGCAACCACTTTTCGCGCAGTTCCTTTTGGAAGGGTGCCTCATCCGGCCGAGGGGGAGTCTCGATTACGGAGGCGGCAAACTCGAAGCGGCCTCCGGGGATTCCTTCGGTCAGGGACAGGCTCCTGGTATCGTAGCAGTGAAACCGGGCTGCGGGAAACTGTTCGCGGTAGGATTCGAGAAGGGACGTGAGTTTCTCTTCGCCAAGTCCGCTCAGGGAGACGAGGAGGATGGTGGGATCCTTGATATTGAGAAGGGCGGCGGATTGCGTGAGCACTTCGTGCGTTTCAAAGGAGGTGAGATGCTGGCTGCTCCGGTGGATGAGGGGACGGATGAGTTGCAATTCGCCCCGGTTGCCGACCGCGAAAAGGAGTGTCATCGACTCGTATTGGATGAGTGCCAGGGTCGAGCCGATCCCTGGAGTCTGGATCTCGGGATGGAGAATCGGGATCCCGGACAGGGCTTCCAGGGGGGCGCTCCGGACCGATACGATCACGGGGAGATTGCGGATTTCTCCGTATTTGCGGAATTCAGCGACAATGGGTTCGAGTCGGGAAGAGACCTGGACGGAGACGGAGCGCTTGTCTCCGTCGTTGATTCCGAGAAAGGGAAGAATCCTCCACTTGCCATCGGTGTTGTTGACGGTGTCGTCCCCGATGGCGATCTCGGGGGCGGAGATGAGCAGTTCGTTGAGGTTTTCGAAGTCGGCGTCAGCGGCAAAAGCGGGAGAAAGATCGCGGATGCGGAGCCCATCGGCGAGATGGATGACGATCCCGAGGGACTTCGCTTTCGCCCCGAATTCCTTTGCGGTGAGAATCTTCCGGACGAGTTCGTGGAGGGAATCGCGCGAGGACGGATCGAGTCCGACGACCGCACCGTTCTCGTCCGTTTCGAAGGAGACGGAAGGGAGGTCGGGGCCGGTCCACCATTGTTTCTGGCCTCGGCTGTAAATGGCACTGACGCCGGAATGGGAGCCAATCCAGAGGTGCCATTGGAGGTTGAGTTCGTGGGCGTTGCGGTACCAGTCAGGTTCCTTGGCGCGGCTGGTCGTTCGCAGGATGCGTTTCGCCTGGCGGTAGAGCTTCAGGGGCGAAGCGGTCTGGGGTAGGAGTTCCATGGTTCGGACGGTGGTGGAGAGAAAAGGAAGGGAGATTCGGAAGAGGTCCGTCGTTTCCCGGACAAAGACCGCGACCGGGGAGGCTGCGGGCTTGGTCCGAAAAAGGGCGTGAAGAGCCTGGGAAAGGAAGGTCCCGGTCCGGGAAGGAATTTTCCTGGACCGGGACAGCGTTCATCAATCGGATCGTCGATCCGGGTGAGTGATCACCAGCCCGTCAGGCTCGTGGGCACGTGGTTGAGGGTGCCCGCGAGCGAGCAGGAAGCGTAGGCGCTGCCGACCGCCGGGACGGTGGTGCCGAGGGTGTAGGACCCACCGCTGCCGCAGGAGGGAGAAGTTTCGAGCATCTTGCCCGTGCCGATGATGGCGGTGGAGGCAAGCGAGCTGCCCACCGACAGTTCGTAAAGGTTCTGGTAGGAACGGACGGCCTTCTGGACGTTCGAGATGTTGAGGATACACTTGGCGCGGTTGGAACCTTCACGGTATGCGGAGACACCGATGAAGAGCACGCTGATCAGGCCGAGGAGAACGGCGATGACGAGGGTGACTTCGATGAGGGTGAGACCGGCCTGCTTCTTGAGGTTGTTCAGTTTCATATTCGTCTATTATCTATTGTTGTTGTTGTTGTTGTTGTTGTTGTTTCAGGGGCGGCACCACAGGGATGTCGACCGAGAGAGAGTTCCTGGGGCAGGTCATTCGGTGAATCCAAAAGGAAGTCGACCGTGTTCACTGCGGGATTTGTTCATGGAAAGGGCGGGGCAGAGGGATGGGCTTACCATCCGGTGGTGCTTTGAGGGACGTGTCCCCCGCCAGCACCGAGGGAGCAGGTGAGATAGGCGGTTCCCACCGGAGGGACCGTTGTGGCGTAGCTGTAGGTGCCTCCGCTTTTGCAGACAGGGGCCGTCTCGACAAACTTTCCGGGACCGACGAGCCAGGTGGAGGAGAGGGAGTTGCCCGGAACCAGTTCGTAGACATTCTGGTAGGCTCGAGCAGCCTTCTGCAGGTTCGAAATGTTGAGAATGCAGCTGGCCCGGTTGGTCCCTTCGGAATAGGCGGAAGCTCCGATGAACAACACCGTGATGAGGAGCAGGAGAACCGCCACCACGAGGGTCATTTCAATCAGGGTAAGGCCTGCAATCATCTTTCCGGTAAGGAGTTTCATGAAATGAGTCAGCTTGCTTTGCCGCGGATGAAGAGCATTTCCTCGCCTTCGTCCTCGTTCATGCGGTTCATGTTGAAAGCGGCGCGCGTGATCTTGCCCATGTTGAGCAGATTGCGCAGGTTGGCGTCCCACTCGATGTTTCCGCTATGGCGGATCGCGTCTTCGAGGGACTTGGCGGCTCCGTCGTAGGCGGCGATGCCAGAGCGGACCGCCGAACTATTGTTCTGGAGAAATTCGTAATTGAGGATGCGTCCGTTTTCCGTGGGGATGAGTCCCTGGGAAAGTATGAACATGAGGATTTCAGAGAGCCGCCCGAGGAGAGAGCGGTGCTGTTCCTGGGGGAAAAACTCGAGAATACGGCTGAGGGTTTTGACGGCACCGTTGGTGTGCAGGGTGGAGATGACAACGTGGCCGGTCTGGGCGGCTTCGATTGCGATCTCCATCGTCTCGCGGTCGCGGATTTCCCCGATGAGGATCACATGGGGTGCTTTGCGCAGAGCATCCTTCAAACCTTGTTTGTAGGAGCCGACGTGTTTGCCGACTTCCTGCTGGGTGCAGAAGCCAGGAGAGGGAATCGCATGGCCGTTTTCATCCGGGTGGGG
>CALDKL010000447.1 GCA_937898895.1 uncultured Verrucomicrobiae bacterium
TCTATCGCGAGGGCGAAACTCCCTGGGACAAGGGACGACCCGCTCCGCCGCTCCTCGAATGGATCGAGGCTCATCCCGGTCGGCTCTCGGGTCGCATCCTCGTGCCCGGCAGCGGCATGGGGCACGATGTGCGTGCTCTCGCCGCCCTTCCGACCGTGACGGGAGTGACCGGACTCGACCTCTCCCCTTCCGCCATCTCGCGGGCGAACGAATTCCCGGTCATCGGCTCGGAGGAACACCGGGTCGGGGATCTCTTCGATCTGCCTCGGCAGGACCGGGCGGCCTACGACTGGGTCTGGGAACACACCTGCTTTTGCGCGATCCACCCGGCCCGCCGAACGGAGTATGTGGAAGCCGTCCACGATGCTCTCCGACCGGGCGGTCAGCTTCTCGCCGTCTTTTACCTGAATCCCTACGACAACGAACATTCTCCCGGCGGAGGCCCGCCCCACGGCTCGACACTGGAGGAGATTGAGGGCTATTTTGTCGCATCCGGGCGTTTCACAATCGAGGAAAGCTCCGTTCCGGGACGTTCCTATCCGGGCCGCGAAGGGCTCGAGCAGCTCATCCGGATGCGGCGGGCGTAGAGTCTGACCTTTATTTCGCTTCTTTCATCAGATAAGCAAAAAGGTTTCGCAAGTCCTTCTCTTCCAGCCCGACGAGCAATCCGGGAGGCATCAGGGAAATAGGAGAAGCTTCGAGCTGTTCGATAGTGGTGCGATCCAGCAGGGAGACCTGCCCGGCGAGATCCTTGAGCGTCACCGTCCGCGGATCCTGGGCTGTCATGAGACCGATCACCTTCCGCCCGTCCTTCATCGTGGCGACGTAGTTCAAATAGCCCTCCCGGAGTTCGAGGCTCGGATTGAGAACGTTCGGCAGCCAGAAATCGAGATTCTGCCGTTCGTAGCCGGTCAAGTCCGGACCAATCAGCAGCCCTTCTCCGAAGAGCTGGTGACAGATCGCACAACGCGCCGTGAAGATCGCCTTCCCCGCCGCCACATCGCCTCCTCCGGCGGCGAGGATCTGTTTCAGCCGCGTCGTTTCGGCGGCCAGGTCGATCCCTCCCGATCCCGCCGCGATTCCCGGCCAATGTTTCTGAATGCGTGCGTTCAGTGCGGCATCCTTGTGCTCCATCATCAACTGCACGACGTCCGCACCGAGATCGCGGTCCTTGATCACCGCTTTGTCCACCTGATCCATCATGAGCCGCGCCCAGGTGAGCCTGCCCGCCAGCACCCGCACGGCCGTGGAGCGCACCCCGTGCTCGGCTGGCAAGGTGGAACCGTAGCGTCCGATGATTCCCTTGGCCACCGCCTCGTCCTCGAACCGCGCCAGGGTCTGCAGAGCGACCCGTTTCAGGGCAAATTCCTGATCCAGAGCGAGAATCTTCAGCAAGGGATCGATTGCCGAGCGATCCCCGCTTTCCCCGAGGAGCCGCACCAGTTCGGCGCGCACTGCAGAAGGCAGTCTTGAGTCGAGCACCGCTTTGCGCGCTTCCTCGCGGGCACCCGTTTCGCCGCTGCGGACCCGGAGGACGAGGCCACTGTCGCCGAGGGTGCGCGAGTAGTCCTGCAACGCCTTCGTCAGCGGTTCGGGCAGGCTCGGCATCGCTACCCCCTCGAAGGCCGACTGCAGGGACTCGAGCAGCGCCGTCTTCGTGCCATCGTCCGGTGCCTTCTCGAGAAGGAAGGCCGCACTCGCATAGTTCTCGGCTCCTCCCGCGATGGCATATCGTTTCATGAGGCGCGTCAGCACGACCTCGCGCACGAGCCGTCGCCGCCACACTTCCGGCCGGAAAAGCCAGGTAGCCACCTCCTTTCGTCCCGTCTCCGCCTGCGCTTCGATTGCCCACCAGATCATCAGCGGCTGGTGCGGATCGGTCGCGTCCTCCTCGTGATGGACCAGTCCGTCGATGACGCCAAGGGCTGCAACCGGGGGCAAGCGTTTCGCCGATGCCGCCAGCTGCACCCGCACCTGCACATCCGGCTCGCTCAGTGCCAGATCCGCAAGGGCGGCAGCCAGCGCCCCGCCCGCCTCGCGTCGGTCACCGACCAACCGCACCACCCAGCGCCGCAGGTCGGCATCGGGATGGGT
This sequence comes from uncultured Verrucomicrobiae bacterium, assembly GCA_937898895.1. Taxonomy (GTDB): domain Bacteria; phylum Verrucomicrobiota; class Verrucomicrobiia; order Verrucomicrobiales; family DEV007; genus Arctic95D-9. Next base: position 2,095 of record CALDKL010000447.1, read on the forward strand.
CAGCCATTTTACCGCCCGTTCCTCCGTGAGTCCATCGAGCAGATTCAGAGCCCAGAGGGCCTCCATGGACGTCTGCCCTTCCGCCGCGTTCACCTTCGCGGCGAGGTCTTCGACCACTGACCGATCCCCCCGCCAGCCCAGCTCCAGCACGGCGCGACGGCGCACGACCCGATTGGAATGGTCGAACAGGGCCATCAGCTCCTCCGACGGCAGCTTCGCCAAATCCCCCAGGCGATAGCGCGGCATTTTGTCCGCCGGGCGCAGGCGATAGATGCGGCCGCTCGTCTTGTGCCAGTCGTCGATGGGGCGGACGTGACTGAGACGACTGTCGTACCAATCCGCGAAGTAGATCGCTCCGTCCGGCCCCATCCCTGCGAACACCGGACGGAACCACCGATCCGTGGACTCCACCGGATTCGCCTCGTCCACGGTGCGGTAGGTGGAACCGTCCCGTTCGATCCGGCTCGACCAGACCACGTTGTGAAGCGAATTCGCCGCGACGATGTGATCCTCCAGTTCCGGACCAAAGAGCCCGCCCTCGCAGATCGTAAAGGTCTGCGGAAAGCGCCGCTCGTCGCCCTCGTGTTTCATGTGTTCGAAGTAGCCAAAGGCGTAGGGATTGGTCAGGGGACCATGTTTTCCCCACGACTTCACCCCGTAGCTGCCCTGCGGGTAGAACATGCCACGCGTCTTGCCTCCGTTCGTGCCCGAAAAGACCCGTCCCTTCGCGTCGATCTCCAGACTGAAGGTATTTCCTCCCCCTTCCGCAAAGATCTCGAATCGCTCCGTCTTCGGATCGAATCGCCAGATCATCTGCCCCTGCCAGGCCACTGTCCGGCCCGTGCCCGGATCGATCACCCGGCCCGTCGTGGTGCTGCCGTTGGCTCCGTAGAGCCAGCCGTCCGGCCCCCAGGTCAGGTTGTTCATCACCGAGTGGGTGTCCTCGATCCCGAAACCCGACAATTTCACCACCGGATCCGAATCGGGCACGTCGTCTCCGTTCGCATCGGGGTAATAGAGCAGATAGGGAGGATTCGCCACCCAGATGCCTCCGGCCCCGACCGCGACAGAGGTCGCGATGTTGAGACCGGTGATCACGTCTTTGTGGGTTTCGAAGCGCCCGTCCCCATCGGCGTCCTCGAACACCCGGATGATGTCCTCCCCTTTCACTCCGTGGGGCGGGGGCAGTGGGACTTTGTCGAAGCGGGCGCGCAGGTGATCGTCGTATTCCACGATCTTCAATCCGGCGGGGAACTGATACTGCCGATAGAGAACCGCCCAGAGCCGTCCCTTCGCATCCCACGAAAGAAAGAGGGGCTGCTCCACCTCCGGCTCAGCGGCCACGAGATCCAGGGCGAAACCTTCGCGGAGCTTGAAGGATCTCATCGCCTCGGAGGCGACGGTTGGTTTCGACCCGTCAGCGAGCGCCCCGCGACCCGGATAACTGCGGATGATCTCCAACGCCTGCTCCGACCCCGCCACCGCCGTCGGTCCCTGCCGGGGTCCCGTTTCCTGAGCAGGCACACTCGGCAGGCCTCCCGCGAAGACCAGAATCAACACCCAGCGGGGCATTTTTCGGACATTCATGTTCATGCGCGAACCTTGCCAAACCTACCGCAGCCGACCACAACATTTCACGGCGCAAACAGGGAGAAGCGAGCCCACGAACCAAGATGCCCGACGTCCGCTCCCGCACGAAGTGCCCATCGACTGATTCAGTGCCATGCGGTTCGATCAGATTTTGCAAACAATTGGATGACGTCTCAGGAGGGTTTCTGATACGATCCCCCCGATGAGACCTCCATGGACTGCGATGGTAATGACGGGGATGGTATGGCTTCGAAGTGCGTCGGCCGCTCCCACAGTCCAGGAACAGGCAAACTATGATGCCTCCTGTCAGGCCGTGGTCACGGCAGTCAACTCCTTCCGGAGTGCGAACGGGAAAACGGCCCTCGAACCCTTGAGGGAGCTCTGCCAGGCCGCTCGTGAGGATTCCGAGTTTCTTGTTCTCGGGGTAGGCACGTCGGATAGCATCTTCATCCGCGCCACCAATGCGGGTTACACCGGAACGTATTTGACCGGATCGACGGCGTTCGGCTCGCGAGGGCAATTGGCGGCAGCCGCTCTGTTTCAAAACTTGATCAACGGAAACGCAGCGAACCAGGCAACATTCCTCTCCGACGACGCGGCTTCGATCGGGGTCGGCATGGCATTCAAAGCGCAGGGGCCCACCTCAGAG
>CALDKL010000448.1 GCA_937898895.1 uncultured Verrucomicrobiae bacterium
GGAGTTGAGCGAGCTCAACGACCGACGAGTAACGCAGAAGGTGGAAAAGAGGCCCACGATCTTAAAAAGAATCGAGCGAAGCGCGCTGATTTTTACCACGTAAAAAGTACATTCTGTGCACGAATTTAGCGATCCCTACACTAGCCCGCATTTCTCACACCCCTTCTGCTGCGACTGGCTGCGGCCCGTCCCCGCTTCGTTCCGGTCAGGATTTCCCTTGGACGGTATGTTCTCATACAGCCCGGCGGGAAATCCAGACCGCGCCTTGCGGGAACGGCTCCTCTCGGCGTCTCGCGATGAAGGGGTGTGAGAAATGCGGGCTAGCGGTTTTGAGGCTATCGGTCCTGTCCAAGTCCGATGAAACCGACATCAGATCAGGCGAATCCGCGAAGTCGGGGAAGTGCGACAAATTCGGCGGGCTGATTCGTCTATCCCGCAGCGAGGACGGGTGGGCGGGTGTCCTCCCGCGCCACCTCTCGGGTTGACGAGCCCGATGGTGAATCCGAGCGTTGCAAGCCTACCCCACCGATGGACCCTCGCACTGAGATGGCCTCCGATTCCAACGCGAAAGTCAAACCTCGCCGCCGTCGTCGCCGCGTTGTCCTCCTGTTCTTTGCCCTCGCGGGATTGGCTGCCTACTTCCTTGTCTTCGATCTCGTCCCCTGGTTGTTTCCCTTGCCGGAAGGCCTCTCCGAGCGACCACCGGCGGGCCTGCTCTTCCTCGACCGCGAAGACCGCCCCATTCGTCGCCTCCTCGACGGGGACCTCCGCGCCGATGAGCCGGCGACCTATGAGGAGTTCCCCGAAAAGCTCATCCTCGCTACCCTCGCGGCGGAGGATTCGCGGTTTTTCTCCCACAATGGCATCGATTTCCTCGGGGTGGCCAGGGCGGTGCGCGATGCGCTGCTCCACCGCGAATTGGTCTCGGGTGCCTCGACGATCACTCAGCAAACCATCAAGCTTTACTCTCCGGCACGGCGGCGCGATTTCCGGACGAAACTCATCGAGGCCTTCACCGCCCGGCGACTCGAAATGTCCCGCGACAAGAAGGCCATTCTCACCGCCTACCTCAATTGCCTCCCCTACGGCAACCAGTTCACCGGAGCCCGCGCCGCCGCGCGAGGCTATTTCGGAAAACCGCTCGGCGACCTTTCTCTCGCCGAGGCTGCCCTGCTCGCCGGTCTTCCTAACAAGCCAACAAAGCTGAATCCGTGGAAGAATTTCGAGGGTGCCCGGAATCGACAAATCTGGATACTGGGTCGCATGCGCGAGGAGGGATCCATCTGCGAGTCCGAATACGCCGCCGCCTGCGCCGAGGCTCCGAAGTTGATCGAAGGGCACGCCCGCGCCTTTCATGCTCCGCATTTCACCGAACTCATCCTCGAGCGTGAAGCTCCCGTCGTCTCGTCGGTTCGCGACGGTGACGCCGTGTTGCCTACGACCCTCGATCTCGCCCTGCAACAGGTGGTCGAGGATACCGTGGCCACCGAGCTGGCCCGGCTCGCCCAACAGGCGGGCGAGGAAAACGATCTGCAGGCCTCCGTCGTCGTCCTCGAAAACGAAAGCGGCGACATCCTCGCCCTGAGCGGCTCGCGGTCGTATTTTGCTTCTTCCGCTGGACAGATCAACGGGGCCTGGCGTCCGCGTTCGGCTGGCTCCACCCTGAAACCGTTCACCTACGCCCTCGCTCTGGCTCGCGGCACCACCGCCGCGACGATCCTCGCCGACACCCCCATCGAATACATCACCTCGACAGGAGCCTATGAGCCGGTCAATTTTGACCGCCGTTTCCAGGGACCGGTATCGGTCCGGCACGCCCTCGCCAATTCCCTCAATGTGCCGGCTGTAAAACTGCTCGATGAAATCGGCGGTCCGGAACGCCTCCACGAGTGTCTCGTGAAGGATCTCCATTTCACCAGCCTCGATCCGGCGTCGACCGAGTATGGCCTCGGCCTGACCCTCGGAAATGCGGAAGTCCGGCTGCTCGAATTGACGAACGGATATGCGACCCTCGCCCGCCTCGGAAAATGGAAGCCGGTGCGTTTTCTCCGCCGACCTGACCGGGTCGAGTCGCCGACGAGAGAGGGTCAGACCCCTGCGGAGCGAGACCGGGTATTCGACCCGGACGCGGCATGGCTCGTCGCCGACATCCTTTCCGATGCCCGTGCCCGTGCCCTTGCCTTTGGTCTGAATTCGCCGCTGAACCTCCCTTTCCGGGTGGCCGCAAAGACGGGTACTTCGACCGATTTTCGCGACAGTTGGACGATCGGTTACACTCCCGACTTCACCGTCGGGGTCTGGGTGGGGCGCTTCAACAATCGGCCCCTCAACCGGATCTCCGGCGCGATGGGAGCGGCTCCCATTTTTCATCAGGTCATGGTCCGTCTTCATCGCGGGCGCGAACCCCGCTGGTTCGATCCTCCGGAGGGAGTGGTCGAGGCGACGGTTGATCGGCTCAGTGGGAAGGTGCCGCCCGAAGGACGAGCCCTGCCGGAAGCGAGGGTGCGGAAGGAATGGTTTGTCCAGGGTCGGCTCCCGGAGCGGGCCAAACCGGAGGAATACGACGAGGCGGGACGCACCCGCCTGCCTCTCGCTTACGCTGCCTGGTGGAAGGACCCGGCAAATCCCCTGAAGGAACAGGCCTGGATCGAGACAGTGGAGGAATCGGCCCCACCACCTCCGTTCCGCATTGTCAGTCCGCTCGAGGGCACGGTCGCCTATATCGATCCGGACCTCCCCGCCAGCGGGACGCGCTTTCCCCTACGCATCGCCGGCAGCGGCTTGGAGGAGATCGAATGGTCGAGCACGAGCCTTTCCATCGAAATCAAAAACGGCGAAAGCTGGCTCGTGCTCAAGCCGGGAGAACACGAAGTCGTCGCGGTGGACCGAAAAAGCGGACGGGTTGCAAAAAGCCGACTCCGGGTGGAAGCCCTGTGAACGATGAAGGCAAGTCGTCCGGTCTTCCTCATGTTGCTCCTGGTCGCGGCGGGCGGTGCGATCACCTGGTACCGAACCCTGCCGACGATTCCGGTCCGGCGGACCCTTGCCAGTGCGGAGGGAAAAACAATCGATGCCCGCATCGTGGGCAAGACGGGCGGAGTGCTCCATCTCGACCGTGTCGCCGATGGCATGCGTTTCGAGTTGCCGGAGTCGAAACTGAGCTGGGGCGACCGATGGTTCGCGTGGCGGTTGCCCGAGCAGCCCCCTCCGCCCCGCCCCGAAGCGGAAGAAGAGAATCCCGCAGATTCCTACATCACGACCCGGCTTCTCCGCATTGAGGATCTGCGACGCAAGCGCACGGAGTTCATCGCCGAGATCGAATCCGGTTCACTCAGCGGGATTCTGACCCGAAAACGGCAGGAGGACGTGATCGGAATGGATCGTGAGATTGCGGAACTCGAGGCGGCGATCACGGCCCACCGGGTCCGATTCCGCCCGCTCCCTGCAGCGCCTGCCAGCCCACCCACATCAGCCCGAGATCGACGAGGAGGTGGCTGAACCAGGGGCCGAGAAGACTGTTGTAGCGATCCGCCTGCCAACTCCAGAAGGCTCCACCGAGGCCGACACAGGCTCCGAGGACGAACGCCCAGGCCAGGGGGAAAAACTGGCTCAGGACAACAATGTGGTGCGAGGCAAATCCCGCTGCGGCGACGAGATGGGCGGCTCCTTTCGGCATCAGTCGCTTCGCCTGCCCAAAGGCGAACCAACGCCAGTAAAACTCCTCCATCGCCGAGTGGATGAACGAGAGAAAGAGGGCGAAGGCGATGAAATGCTCCGCCACCTTCATGTCATGGATGCGGCCAGCGATTTTTGCTTCGTTTGCCGTGAGCAGTGCCCCGAGAGGCGTCGCCCTGAGGAGGAAAAAGAGAAGCCCCGTGGCGAGGAGTCCGAAGGCTGTCCCCGGAACGACGGAAGCGAGATGACGTTTCGGCCGGGTCCGGTCAATCATCGGCTCGCGCAGGAACAGGAGCACGGCGAAGAGCGGCCAGGCGATCAGGAAGATCTTGTGTGCCGTGTAGAAGGCATTGCCGAAGGCCGTCCCAGGGAAAAACACAAAATAGAAAAACGAGAGAATGCAGGGGACCAGCAGAGCCGGGAGGAGCAGCGCCCAGCGGAGGCAGGGGCGGGGCGAAAACGATGGCGCAGAGCCGGGAAAATCGTGCATCACCCACCGTGCCGGGCACCCGGCATTGGCTCAAATCATTATTTCCGATCTTGTGATCGACCAAATCAATGGCAATATTCCCGCCTACCGAGAAAAGTTAAGTTATCTTAAATAACCGTCCCCAACCTTCCCTTTTTCCATGGCTATCGTTGCGACCCAACTGAAACGCGGACAGTGCATCTCCTACAACAACGAGCTTGGCATGGTCACCGGCCTCGAGCACCGCACTCCCGGCAAGGGCAATGCCCTCGTCATGGCCACAGTGCGCTCGTTCAAAACCGGCAAGACCAAGGACATCCGTTTCGCCTCGAGCGACAAGGTTGAGATCGTCCAGTCCGAGCGTCAGAAGCTCGAGTTCAGCTATCACGACCAGGTCGGTTACCACTTCATGGATCCGGCGACCTTCGATACGGTCACCTTTCAGCAGGAATTCATCGAGGACAGCAAGGATCTCCTCATCGATGGGCTCGTCGTCGAGGTCCTCTTCGTCGACGGCAAGGCCGTGACGATTGAATTGCCTCCGAGCATCGAGCTGGAAGTGACCGAGTCCGCTCCCGGCGTGAAGGGCGACACCGCAACTTCGGCGACGAAGGAGGCGACCCTCCAGACCGGGCTCCGCATTCAGGTTCCCCTCTTTGTCGGTCCCGGCGACCGCATCCGCGTCAGCAGCGAAGACAAGAAGTACCTCGGCCGGGCCTGATCCGTCCGGTCGTCCCTCGACACTTCGAGGCCGCGCCTCGACTCGCCGGTGCCAGGTCGTTTCCACCGCACGTCTCCCCTTGGCCTCCAAAACGAAGCCCCGCAATCGAGCGAGGGGGCGGAAATCCCAGCCCTCTCACGGTCTTCCCGCCTTCCTCACAGACAGGGTTCCGGGCTGGTTTTTCGATCCCGAATCCTCGGCCCTGCGGGTCGCAAAGTTTGGTTTCGGGCTTCTGCTCCTGCCGCTCTGCTGGATCCTCTTCGAGACCTTTCTCATCCTGCTCCAGGCCGACACCTTCGCCGCTTCCTACTGGCGTTCGCGCGAATTCGCCTTCTTCGGGCTGGGATCGGCTGCGGGGCTGGTCCTCTTTGCCTTTGCCCGCGGCCGGGTCATGCTCTGGCTCTATGTTGCGGGACACGAGCTCACCCATGCTCTCTTTGTCGTGATCTTCCGAGGAAAGATCGGGAGGCTGCACATCACCGCCCAGGGAGGGCATATCCTGACAAACCGAAACAATTTTCTCATTTCTCTCTCTCCCTACTTCTTCCCCTTTTACAGTGCGGTCGCGATCATGGGCTGGACTCTCTACTCCTGGGTCGTGGCCGAACAGTATGAGCCGGATCCCGTCTGGCTCTACGGACTGATCGGGCTGACCTGGATGTTCCACCTCACCTTCACCGTCTGGATGACTCTGCGCGAGCAACCCGATGTGGAGCAGAACGGCAGGCTCTTCTCCTACACCGTCATCTTCGCAGCGAATCTTCTCCTCCTCAGCGGGTTGCTCGTTGTCGCCTCGCCGACGGCGACCTTTCCGCGATTTTTCGCATCGTTTTGGGAGAATGTCAGGACATTCGTCCCGCGGGTTGTCGAATCGGCGGTGGAGATGATTTCAATGGGGGTGAACTGAACGTCGCAAGGCGCACCTCAGGGAGCCGGGGCACCACCCGCAGGCGTGGAAGGGGCGGGAGACGTGGAGGGATCGGGCTTCCGGTTGGTCGGGGTCTTCTCCCCGGGTGCTCCGAGGGCGTTCGGGGCCGTGCCGACGGCGACGGGGGGCGCCTTTGTGCCCGAGACGATTTCGAGAAGCAACCCGTGGGCTTCACGGTAGCGCGGTGAATCGGCGAGGGCATCGATCAGGCAGCGCTTTGCCCTGACCGGATCCCTGTTCCGGAGCAAACGAGCGAGACGGAGACGCACCTCCGAGGGATTCGCCGGATCGAGGCGGAGGGATTTCTCGAAAGAGTTCACCGCCAGCTCCGATTCCGCCTTTGCTTCGTGGGCGCAGCCCTTGCAGTAGTGGAGTCGTTCGGCAAAGGGATTGATGGCGAGCCCTTGCGCCACATGGGCGATGACTCCCTCCCAGTTCGCGTTTTCGAAGTTCACTTCGACGAGCCGGGTGTAGGCCTGGAACGCCTCGGCCGAACGCGAGGCGAGGAGTTCGAGCGTGGCCGCCTCGCCCGCCGGATCTTTTTTCCCGCGCAGCGCCAGGGCCTTCAGCGAATAGCCGTTGTTGGGGCCGGTGTATTCGGGGAGCAGCGCGAGCAAGGCATCGGCCGATCGGATCGCCTCGTCCCAGTTCTCCTCTCGCACGAACCGGGAGGTCAGTGCCTGACGCACTGCAAAATGATTCGGGTGTTGTTTCAGGAAATCCTGCATCGAGGCGAGATCGGCGAGGTTCACCTCCCCGGCACCCGGTTCGCTCCAGTCCACCCCCGGCCCATAGTCCGCCGCCCGCTTTCTCGCAGCGAGGACGAAGGATTGTTCGAACTCCTCCATCGGCACGGTATGGCGGGCGATGGCCTCATTGACGAGGACGCCCTTGCCGAGGTCGGCGAGGATCGCCCGCAGTTTCCCGATCCCGTAATTGTCCACGATATGCTCGACCACGAGCATGGACTGGTAGTAGGCAAACATCACCGCCATCGAGTCCTTCGCCTGGAAAAAGGCCTGGCTCATGTCGCGCACGGGGGTGAGGCCGTTTTCCCCGAGGATCTTTTTGCGATAGTCAGGATTCATCGACTGACCCCAGTTTGGCTGGCGTTGCGTCTCCTCGTAGACCGAAATCCCCTCGCTGAGCCAGCGCGGCATCTTGTTGTTGGTGGCGGTCAGGGTGATGACGTGACAATATTCGTGCCACAAGGTCGCCTCCCAGTTGCTCTTCGCCGCCGTGATGCTGCCGGGGCTGTTCATCGTCACCACCGATCCGAAGCACACGCCGAGGAGCCCATCGCCGCCAAGAGAACCGAAGGAGCGGATCGCAAAATCCTGTTGGTCGGGATAAAATTCGACAAGGGTCGGTTTTTCGATCATCAGCCCGTACTTCGCCCCGAGCACCTGTTTTGCTTCGGTCAGGATTTCGACGACGCGGTCTCCGTAGATTTCGGCTTCTTTGGGAGGCAGGCGAAGGATGAAATCCTTCGTCTTCACCGAGCCGAAACTGGCGATCTCCTTCTCGAGGATTTCGAGGTTGTAGGCGAGGATGTTGTAGGGATCGGCGGCGGCCACCTCTTTCGCGAGCGGCCAGGCCTCGTCCAAGCGACTGAGTCGCAGATTGTCGAGGGCGAGCTGAAGTTTCGCCGGAACAAAGTCGGGATCGAAGGCGAGGGCACGTCGCTGAGCCTCGGCTCCCTCCTCATACCGATACTTGCGCGAGAGGACACGACCGATGAGATGATCGATCTGCGGGTTGTCCTTCCAGACGGAGAGGGCCGCGTTGCGTTCACGGGCAAATGCGGCGGGATCGTTGTGTTCGAGTTCGGCGAGGATGGCGCGGTAGGCGTGTGACTCGGGATGGCGGGGGTTGACCGATTCGACGAGGTCAAGCCGTTCGGCGGCGGCGGCGTACTGCTCGAAGTTGATCGCCGATTCGGCCTGGAGAAGGAGTGCCCCGGAATGCAGTGGTGCTTCGGCACGAACTTTGTCGAGATAGGAGGCTCCGGCCTCGCGGTCGGAGGGATACAGCGCCCTGGCCATGCCGAAGAGGGCTTCGGGATCATTCGGGAGAAGGCGCAGGGCTGCGGCGTATTCCTCGCCGGCGCGTTTCAGATCCTCCTTCTCCATCGCCAGCTCCGCCGAAGCGAGGTGGGCCTCGTATCGACCGGGAGGCACCTCCCTGCCTTTCGGTTTCACCGCTTTGGCGGGAGCAAAGTATTGCTCGATGACCTTGGCGGGATCGGCCCCGAGGAGGAGTGCGGCCTTGCCGAGATGAACGAGGTCGAGGGTGCTGCGCTCTTTTTTCGGAACGGCTTTGGCTGCGGCATTGATGTCGGCCAGCATGGCCCTGGCCTCCTCTTTGTGGCCGTGGGTCCGGAAGTAGGCGTGGAGACGCAGGAGTGCCCCGAGATCCGTGCGAAACCGTTCCGAGGTCTTCTTTGCCTCCTCGAAAGCCTCCTCGTAGCGACCGAGTCCCGCGAGTGCCTCGAAATGAAGGACACGCCACTCCCAGGAAGGTTGTCCGCGACGCTGGGCGTATTCGCAAACTTGCACCACGATGTCGTAGCGGCCCTGGTGAAAGACTTCGCGGACTTTCGGAAGGTTGTCTTCGTCGAAGTATCGTTTGTAATCCGCTTGTGCCCGGAGCGGCGAAGGAGGGAAAGACAGGCAGGCCGCAGAAAGGAGGGAGAGCACAAAGAGCCGACGCATCATGCCTCTACTAGACAGGAGTTTTTCGATTCCGCAAAGACTCCGGACGCATCGGAAGTGCGCCGCGCCGGGAAGATCCCCGGTTGCGCTTTGTCGGTTCCCGAGTCAGTGAATCTCCTTCATTTCGCCGTCGTATCGACGGACGATCTTTGACCAGAAGGCCTGGTCCTCCTCCTTCATCTGGAAGCCGATGAAATGGATCGCGACTTTCTTTTGCAGCGATCCCTGCAGATCCTTCAAAAGGGACTCGAACTCGTCCTCGGGAATCTTTCGCGATGTTTCCACGCCCTGCTCGAAACTGCCGTCGGAGATGACAAAGATGACCTCGGGCTGCATCGCAAAGCCGGCGCGAAGCACTTCGGAGAATCCGTTTGGATCGGGGCTGATGACTCCGGCCCCGCCGCGCGGCATCTGCCCGGATTCACTCCACTGGCTCTCCATCCAGCGTTTCGCCTCTTCCCGGTTCGGGTTGGTCGCGGCGATGAGTTCACTCTTGAATGGCTTGTAGTTTCTCACGAACTGGATCAATCCGAAGCGGGCATTTGCCGGGAGTTTGGAAAGCAGCAGATTGGTCTCCTCCCGGATTTTCGCGAGTGGCACGCCGGATGCCTCGGCCTTGTTGACGACACTGCGGGAGACATCGAAGAGGAGGAGAACCTTTTCCCCCTGGCTCTGGATTCCCATGAAATTGAGGCCGCTACCGAGTCCCTTGCCACCGGCCCCGCCGAGTCCGAAGCCCGCTCCCGCCCCGGTTCCGGCGGCTCCGGCCAGCCCCGTAACGAGGCTGGTCGCCATTTGCGAGGGATCCGGGACGAGCAGGTTGTCCATCGAGATCTTTGGTGCTTCGGGCAGGGCGAAGGCTGTGGGTCGGAGGCTGACTAGGCGATGTTGAAAGGTCGGCTTCGAAGCAAGCCCGGTATGCGCGGCCAGATTCATGCGGTGTTGCCGAGTCTGGGGCGGGATCTTGATCTTCGGTGCGGGAGGTGCCACGAACTGAGGAGGCTCCTGCTGGATGTAACTCGCCACGACCCAGATCCCCGCGACCACGGCAATCACCCCATGAAGGACGATGCTACCGAGGAGGGCGGTGGAGACGGCCGTTTTCGAGGCACCCTTGGCACCTGGGTCCAGTTCGTCGGATTTGAGTGGAGGAGCCATGGGGAGAGGATCTCTCAGGCATCTTCGTCTGTGCCGTCGTCGGCGAGAGTCACTCCGACGATCCCCGCCGTGCCGCAGGCATTCAGCACATCGACGATGCGCTGGTGGGTTGTTTCGTCGACGGCTTCGATCGTGACGAGGGCTTTGCTCTGGTTCTGATCGGCGGATTCCTTGAAGCGGGCGAGCAGCTCGACGAGCGGTTTGAGATCCCGGTCGGAGGCGTCTCCGACCACCGCCTCGTTGACCTCGGTGGAACCGTCTCCCCGGATGACGATCCGGATTTCCTCGGGCAACTCCACGCTCACTTCGTCGGAAACGGACCCCGGCAGGGTCATGCCGAGGTCGGCCTCGTGGCGCGGCGGTTTGGAGGAGACGATGAAAAAACAAAGCAGGAGAAAGCCGATGTCCGCCATCGGGGCGATCTGCATCTCGGTGGGTTGTTCTTCGCGTTTTCGGAAGTGCATGGCGAGGCGGGTCAGTTTCTTCCTTCTCGGAATGCGCCGATCACGATTTCGACGGCCCCGGCGTCGGCGCAGGCGCGGTAGAATTCCTTCGTGCGGGCAGCCGGGGTGTTTGCGTCGGCGCGGAGGTAGACTTTCAGCGGCGGGTAGTCGACAAACCGTTGTTTCAGATACGAAATGAGGCCGGCGAGGTCGGTCGGGTCGTTGCCGATGTGATATTGTCCGGAGGCATCGAGATTGATGACGACGCGCCCGGCGAGGTCCTTTGGCACGACGGAGGCGGAAGCGATGGGCAGGGCCACATCGACGGCAAACTCGTTCTCCGACAGTTGCGTCGTCACCATAAAAAAGATGATGAGAATCCAGGTGATGTCGATCATCGGCGCGATCTGGAAGCCGATGTCCTCGGTATGGCGACGGCGGACAATCATGGGGCGGAGTGGAATCCGGTTCGGTCAGGATTCTTCGACGATCTCGTGAGTCAGACTGGTCCCGGTGATAAATTTTCCGATCAGGTGGGAGGCGATGGTGGCGAGCCGCGACATCTGCATCTGCAAGGCGTTTTTGAAATAGAAGTAGGCAAACATCGCCGGGATCGCCACGAGGAGACCGCCAGCCGTGCCCACCATGGCTTCGCCGATCCCGCCGGCGAAATCCGAGGCCTTCGAGGCTCCGGAGGACAACTTTTCAAAGCTCTGGATCATGCCCGAAACAGTCCCGAGCAGCCCGATCATGGGGGCTACCGCCGCGAAGGCGTTGAGCATGTTCACCCAGGTCATAAAACGGGTCTCCTCGTGAAAGATCGTCTCCGAGGCGGCCGCCTCGAGATCGGCTTTCGTGTAGACGACCACACCCGTGCCCGCCTTGTTGAGCGACTCCCGGATCACATGGGAGAGAGAAGAGGGGTGTTTCTCGCAGTAGTCGAGCGCGGCGGCGACGTCCTGGCGTTCGAGGGCCTGGCGGAGATTTTGCACCGCGGCGTCGGGGATCATGCTCTTGCGGTTGATCTTCATGATGCAGTAGGCGAGCACCGAGAGCATTCCCACCGAAGTCAGCGCCACCATGTGCATGACCCATCCCCCCTCCCGATAAAGATCGAGCAGGGTCTTTTCGTGTCGGGGTGGTGCCCCTCCCGTTTCGCCGGAGGGCGCGGGTGCGTCGGCACCCTCGACGAGGCGAGGAACGACGTTGAATCCGATGATTCCCAGAGCGGTGGCGATGAGGAGGAGTCGGGCGAGATGAACGAAGTGTTGCATGAGTGGGAAAGGGAAAGTGCGGGGAGCGGAAGGAGGGCCGGATTTACGTCTGAATTTCTACTCGGTGAACAGGTTGTATCGTTTCGGCGGCGGAGGCGGGGTGGGTTTGTCCTCCGTCGGGGCGTCGGGCTTCTCCTCGGGCGGGGCGGCGGCTTCCTCCGCCTGCATTGGCTTCGCGAGCGAGACGAGGATCGGTCGGGCTTCGCGCGCTTCGGGTGAATCGGGATACAGTGCGACGAGATCCTCGAGGACCTGTTTTCTCAGATCGGTTTCCTTGGTGTATTGATAGAGACGAGCCGCCCGCCAAAGTCCCGAAGCGGCCTCCTGCCCGCGCGTGCCGTGAAACAGGCTCGGGTAGAGGGCGAGGTCGAGAGAAAGGTGGTAGGCGCGATCCCGATCCGGTTTCACCTCCTCGTCTTCCTCCCAGCGCGGGTTCTGCTCCTCGATCTCCTTGAGGCGAGCGAACTGAATCTCCGCGAGACGCGCCGTCGCCAGCAACATGAGATCCTCATTTTCGTCCATGGCCGTTTCGGTGACTTCCCAGGCCCGCTTTTCAACTTCTTCGGGCGTTCCGTTCCGGAGGAGTCTCACGAATGCGATGGTCTCCCGTTCCTCTCGGGCGGTCTTTGCAATCGCTGGTGGCCCCCCTTCGGCACCGAGAAACACCGCCAGCTTCTCGGCCTCATCGAGGGCCGCAGGCACGGTGCTGAGACGCAGTGCTCTGACCAGGGCGAGGCCTGTTTCCCCCGCATTCGATCCGGGAATGCCGAGCGTGGCGGATCGGGCGTTCCACAAAACCCGGAGAGCCGGAATGGACTGCGGCGAGGGTGTCCGATGCAACTCCCGTTCCATCGCTGTCCAATGAAACTCGAGAAACGAGATTGACTCGAACAGCAGGATTCGTCGATCTGCGGCAGCGTTCGTTGTTTTCTCCACTTCTAGTTGGCCGGACCCGCTGCGGAGGATGCGCAACGAGAGCGGGCCTCCCCGCTGCGGATCGGCCCAGCGGATGAGGTCTTCCTCCGGTCGCGTGAGAAGGTAGGCCTCCATCGCCGCCGCATCCGGAATCCGGGGAGGCGCCGGGGTTTCGACCGGGTTCCCATCCTGACAATATGCCAATACGCCAGCGAGTAGCCCTGCGCTGACTCCGGCAAAGACCCGTCGGTGGACCGCCGAGGAACAATAACAACCAGGAGGGAAGACGATGCCACTCATGGTGTTTTTGCCTGGGGATCGACCGAGGCTGCGGGCCTGGGTGGAAGCAGCCCACCCTCCGGCAGAGCCGATTTGAGAACTCCGCCGAGAGCCGTTGCCCGGTCACGCGCCTTCGCGGACTCGGTGAGGTCCGCGAGATCCTTCCGGGTGGCCAGTTCCGAGTAAACCTCGCGTGCCTTTTCCGGCAAATGGAGTTTCTCGAGAGCCTGAGCACGCTCGAAATACGCGACCGCAACGGTCTCGGGGAATCGATTGAAGAGAATGTAGATTTGCTCGAAATACGGCAGTGCCTCCCGATAGCGTCCTCCCGCGACGAGGGTGCGGGCGGCCAGGAGGAAGGCGTCGGCGCGCACCCGCGCCGGCATCGACTTGGTTCGCTGCACCGCGAGAGCCAGATGCAGGGCGCGTCCTGAGTCCGTTGTGGCGAGAAGGCCGGCTTTGGCTAGGGCGACCTTTCCTCCGGTCTCGCCTTCGACCAGAGAAATCCCGTTCTCGTCGGGAGCCGTTTTGGGCATCACCGCCCGCTTTTCGAAGAGATCAAACTGGGCGAGGGCCTCCGCTCCGTTCCCTTCGCGCAGCGCGAGAAAGCCGAGTCCGGCGTGTGCGCGGTCCCGCTCCGGTGCCCGCGGCCACCACTTTCGAAGGCCTTCAAGCGTCGCGCGAGCCCCGGCCAGATCATCCACCGCGAGTTGCGCCTCTCCCACATCGGCGAGGATGCGGGGAGAGGTTTCCTTTGGATCGATCTCCGGGGCGAGTTCTGCGAGGAGCAGGTGGATCCGCCGCTGTTTGGCGAGGGGGTCTTCGGGCGATGCTTCGGGCGATGGTTTGCGCCCGAGCCGGACCTGCCCCAGAGCCCAGCCGTAGCGCACGGCGGCGCGGGGTTTTGCGGCGACCTTTGCCGACGCCCTCGCCTCGGCGAGTTTGGCTTCCAGAGAATCCTTCTCCGCGCCGGGATAGAAACCACCGAGGGCGAGGAAGATGTCTTCCAGCCCAGGCCGGGCGCGGTCGTCACCGAATTTCGCAATGGCATCCCAATAGATCTTCCTCGCCTCCTCGCCGTTCCCTCGACTCTTCTCGGCCCAGCCGATCCAATGAAGAGCCTCCGCAATCCGCGGGCTCGTGGGGCGGCCCCCCCGGCCACCCGAACGAGACGGTCCCCTCGGCGGCGACATCGCGGCGCACCTCGGTCGGCGCGAGCATGTCGATGCAGTGGCCGTTGGTCAGCGCATAGGCCGGGGCATCGGGCGCTGCGTCGGCCACCGGACGCACGAGGACGCCGGAGCAGCCGCCGCCCACATCGACCATCGCCGCGCCGGCGAAGGGGAGCGCCGCTGCGGCAGGCAGCTCGGCCAGGGGGACCGCCGGGTCACCCGGGGCCAGGCCAGCCGGCACCGCCAGGACATCGGACGGCGCCGTCGACGCCGTCGGTGACGCCCCGAGCGCCGGGCCGGGGACGACCAGCAGCGCGGTCAGCAGCCCGGCGAC
>CALDKL010000449.1 GCA_937898895.1 uncultured Verrucomicrobiae bacterium
GGGCGGCGGCCTTTCCCGGCGCTACGAGACCTGGCGCGATCTGCTGATCGAGTCGGGGCTCGATTTCAAGGCTGCATCGGAGCGGCTCGCCGCCGCCGATCTGGAACCGGGACGATGGCGGGAACTGGCGTTGATTGAGGCTGCCGCCGTCCAGCTCATCGAGGCGGCAGGATTCCGCGACCCGGGGTCCGCTTCGCTCGCAGCAGCAGACTGCGGTGTTCTTCCGGAGGGCATTCGCGAGCTTGTGGTCGCGGCGGTGCCCGATCTGCGGCCGCTCGCAGTGAGTGCCCTGGCCCGCCACTCGGCCAACCTGTCGGTGACAATCCTCGTCCCCGCGCCGGAGTCCGACGCATCGTGTTTTGATGCCTTCGGTCGCCCACTTCCGGACCGATGGCTCGGACGCGAAATCAACTTTGCCGACCCCGATGCGACGCTGCACGCCTGCGGTGATCCCGCAGCCCAGGCCGGGCGATGTCGCGAACTTCTTTCGGCTTACAGGGATCCTGCGGCGATCGCCGCAATCGGATTGCCGGATCCTGACATTGTGGCAACCATCGAGCAGTGTTTCCGATCCGTGGGAATCCGCACCTACGATCCGGCGGGTCGCCCGCTCGCACGCGAAGGCATTCACCATCTCCTCAGCCTGCTGCGCGAACTGATCCAGGGAGAGCGTTACCACACCTTCCGGAATCTGTTGCGCTGCCCCGGATTTGCCACCGCGATGATCTCCGGGGAGACGGGGGAGTTGCTCCGCAGTGCATCGCTCCTGAAGGCGTCGGATGACCTCGCCCGCGAATTTCATCCGGAGGATCTCGAGACTGCCTCCGCCGCATTGCGGAGGTCTGACAACGGATCCAAGTACCTGGCTCCTGTCCTCGAGGGAACACGAGCACTGCTTTCCCGCCTGCGCAGCGGCGATTTTGGCCGGGAGATCTGCCTTTTCCTGGCTTCCGTGTATGCGGAGAAACGATTTTCGCGCCACGATCCCGAGGCCACGGTCCTGGCAGAGGTGGCAGAGGCAATCGAGTCGCTCGAGTCGAATCTCGCGACTGTGGAGGCGGCCTTTCCCTCTCGCGTCGATAGCGCGGACCGTCTCCTCTTGCTGCTCGACTCCCTCGGAGAGCGGCACGTCTATGCGGAACGGAAGCCACCGGATCTCGATCTCCAGGGTTGGCTCGAACTGATCTGGGAAGATGCCCCCCACCTCCTCGTCACGGGGATGAATGATCACGTCGTGCCCGAGGCAGTCGTGGGTCACGCCTTTCTCCCCGATTCGGCACGTCGGATTCTCGGCGTACCGGACAATGAGGCACGATTCGCCCGCGATGCGTTTGTCCTGTCGCTCCTCGTCGAAACACGAAGGAGGCACGGTCGGCTCGACCTTCTCTTCGGCAGGCGCAACGCCACAGGCGATCCGCTGCGCCCCTCCCGCCTGTTGTTTCAATGTCAGGATTCTGAACTCGCCGAACGAACCTTGCGCCTCTTCCGCGATGCGGGGGATGCCGTGCCCACGCCCCCGGCGCGGACGGTGGCCTGGGCGCTCTGTCCGAAATCCCTGCCACCCGATCATACGATCTTCTCTCATCTCAGCGTCACGGAATTCCGGGATTATCTTGCCTGCCCCTTCCGCTTTTACCTGAAGCATGGTCTCGACATGGAGCCGGTCGAGCCGGATCGGGGCGAGTTGGACGCGAGGGAATTCGGGAATCTCGTGCATGCCGCGCTCGAATTCCTCGGTCGCGAATCGTCCCTGGCGCGTTCGACGGATGCCCGAGAGATCGCAGAAGGCTTCGCCGAAGCGGTCGACCGCTGGCTGGAGCGACGATTCGGAGAGCGCCTCCCCATGCCGATTCTGATTCAGCGTGAAGCCGCGCGGCGACGGCTCGCTCACTGGGCGGTGATCGAAGCGAAACAGCGGGATGCTGGTTGGGAAATCATCGAAGTCGAAACAGCCCTCGGGACGGAGGGACACTGGCCTTTCCTCATCTCCGGAATGCCCATCCGGGGGCGGATCGACCGCATCGAGCGCCATCCCGAAACCGGGCTGAGGGTTTTTGATTTCAAGACCCTCTCTCCGATGGAAAGCGGATCCCTGAAGACGGTTTCTCAGTACCATTTGGCGAACGTGAAGCGATCCGATGATCCCGCTCTGCTGCCCGCCTGGTCGACCCTGTCAAACGCGAAAGGCAAGCTGCAGCGATGGACCGATCTGCAAGTGCCTCTCTACCACATCGCCCTGTCCGATCGGTTTCCGGGAGTGTCGGTGGCAGCGGGCTACGCGACCCTCGGACGCACCGTCGAGGAAGTGCGTATCGATCTGTGGGAGGGGCTCGATGATCGAACCCTCGAGTCGGCGATGACCTGCGCCGCCGGGGTGATCGAGGCGATTCGAGAGGGGCGCTTCTGGCCTCCGAACGAGCGGATGCCGGATTGGGATCGGTTCCACGCCCTGCTTTCTCCGGCGGCGGAAATCGCGATCAATCCTTCTGCGCTCCTTCCTCGCGGGGTCAATCGCGCATGAGGATTACACGGAAGCCAACGTCGTAGCGATCCTTTGAGGAGGGACTCGCGCCCATGCGGGTGCCGACGGCGAGGTCGAATTGCCCCGACCGATTCCACGCACCGCCCCGCAAGACCTTGCGATCCGTGCCGACCCATTCGGGATTCGGAGTGGAGCCGTCCCGCTGGATGCGGTTCACGATCGTGGGCGAATACCAGTCGCTCACCCACTCCCAGACATTGCCTCGGACATCGTAGAGGCCGAATTCGTTCGGCGCGAGCGACCCCACAGGTGCCGTGGATTTCTGGCGATCAAAGAGACTGGAAATCGCTCCGTCGAGTTTTTGTTGGCCCACCAGCCGTCCCCATTCCTCGTCGGTGGGGAGACGGTATCGATACCCCGTCGGCAGAGTGCCGAGGGAGATTTCATGGGCGGTGAGCGCTTCGCAGAACTTCACCGCCTCAAACCAATTGACGCTGTCGACCGGATGATTCGGTGCTTTGAAATAACTCGGATTGCTGCCCCCGAGACGCTCGTATTCCGCCTGAGTCACTTCACGGGCACCGGCCCAGCCACCGAGATCGGGAATCCAGACCATTTCGCTACCCAGTCCGTTCTTGAAATTCCGGCTCGTCACGGGCGCGGGATCGTAGGTAAGGGTGGCGTCAAACTCCAGCGATCCGCCTGGCTCGACCCGCCCGGAGACAGTCGCGGCGCGATGTTGCTCCTTGTTCAGTTGGAAGGTGTGGTCGCCCGGAGTGACGACGGCGAGAGTCAGGGGCGTGCGCCCGAGAGGCATGCCGTTGGAAACGACTGCGGCTCCGGAGGGCTCGCTCCTCAACGTGACCGAACCATAGAGAAAACGGAAGGCCACCTCGCTCGCCGCCGAGGCGGACCCGGAATCGGCGTTG
>CALDKL010000450.1 GCA_937898895.1 uncultured Verrucomicrobiae bacterium
CGATCCCGATACTCTCCGGAGGGGTGCGCACTCCGGCAAATCGATCCCGGCTCCCCTCACGAGAGGCGCGAAGCGATGGCGAGGAGTCCGGCGAGATGGAGATCCCCGGTGGAGCGAGTGAAGGGGATCGCGAGGATCGACAATCCTGCCGCCGTAGCCTCGCTGGCCGGAGAGTCGCCTACGAGATACACGGGACACCCCGCGGCGAAGGCTGCGGCCTCGCGAAGCTCGTGACCGAGAAGGATTCCCGAGACAAAACTCCTCACTTCCGAGGGAGCGATTCGGCCCGCGAGCCAATGAGTGCGCCCGAGAAACAGATGATGCAGGCAGCCTCCGGGCAGCGCCGATTGTTCCACCCCGAGTCGGAAGGCCGCACCGGCGGGATCGGCGGGAGTGCCATCACCACTGATGAGACTCTCACGAGTGAGGCGGTCGTAGGCCTCGCCGGTGAGCCAGGTGCGGAAATCCTCGATGCGCTCCTCGCGGACGGAGACCCATTTCGAATGGGTTCCGGGCAGGCAGACTACGGAAGCGGATGAGGGAAGGGAGCTGAGCAGGCCCGCGATTTGTGTTTCCTCGCCCCTCATCACATCCGTGGTGGGAATGTCAGGCGAGTCGCTCCGGACTCCGGGGATGATCGTGACTTCTCCAAAGACGGAGTCCTGCACCCGGACGACTGCCGCCGCGAGATCATCGAGGGAACACGGAGCGGTCACGTAAGGGGCCTCACACCATCCCTCGCGTGCGCCAACCATCCCGCTGATGAGGACGGGAATCCCCGGATGAGTATGATTCCACGACGAACAGTGTACGGCGAGCACCTCCGCACAGGATCTGCCCACGAGATGGCGGATGCCGTCCGGAGACGAGGCCGACGCGACGACGAGACCATCCACAATCAACTTCGCCCGGAAATGGGTCGATCCCCAGTCGATGGCGATGAGAGTGGAATCGGGGAGCGTCATGGAAGGGAGGCGTGGATCACCGGTTCAGAGGATTCCCAATTTCTACCTCTGACAAGGATGGGGTCAAGACCGCACCGATCAGAGCCCCCTGTCGGCGATCCTCTTTTCCCGCTCCTCCGCATCGTGCAGAATCTCGGCAGCGTTTTCGACTTCTTCCGCCGGCAAGGGGAGCTGCGCCTTTCTGAAAAAGACGCGGAACGGCGCAAGAGTCACCCAGATGATCGCTCCCAGAGTCGCATCGTAGACTCGCACCGGAACCATGAGGATCGCATTGACCGGGGCCATGATCCTCCGCAGGCCGAGACTCTTCGAATACCAGATCGTGAAGGCGATGATTGCGACGATGCCGATGAACTTTTCAGTCGTGTGGATGTCGTGGTGAACGGTCAGCTCGAAAACGAGAATGAGACCGACGAAGCCAATGAGAAGGAATGCGGTGTGCTCGAGCACAGGAAACTTCTCGATGAGGCGGATGCAGTGCCCGGCCACGAATCGCAGGGCGAGGATGCCGATGAAGACACCGGTGCAGACCACCCAGAACTTGTCGCTGAGGGCGACTGCGGCGACGACGTTGTCCACGCCGAGACTGAGGTCCATCAATTCGATGGACAGAACCGTTCCCCAGAATCCGCGCTGCACCACCGCGCCGACGGCGGAAAGGGCTTCGCCTTTCGCCTCCGCCGCTGCGATCGCCGCCTTCGCCGATTCCTCCTTGTGGCGTCGGGCGAAATGATGCGCCATCAGGTGGATGAGGTAGGCTGCGCCGAGCAGCTTGAGCCAGGGGTTCTCGATGATGAACTGCGCCAGGAGCAGGGCGAGACCACGGAAGACGTAGGCTCCGATGATGCCGACACGCAGAGCCCAGTATTTCTGTTTGCCCGGCAGGTGTGAAGCCATCGCGGCGATGGCGAGGGCGTTGTCGACGGAGAGCAGCCCCTCGATGATGATGAGGGAGAGGATGACCGGGAGGGCTTCGATTACGATGTTGAGGGTTTCCTGGGAGAACAGGTCTGCAAGCATAGAGGAGATCGTCTCCGACGATGGGGCGGGAAAGTCCATTTCGCAAGCGCGGGATTCGAGGGCCACGGCGAGGGCGGCACGGGAGGCGGGGAGGACGCGGGGCTGGCTCCGGTACGTGTTCAGGGAGGCTTTTGCGCTGTTCTCCGACAGCGGATTCGGAAAGACTGCGGGGATGAAAGTTCTCCCATTTCCCTTCTGTGATCGGTTCCTCGCAGCGCCAGGGCCGTCGCCTCGCCGCTGCTCAGCGATCC
>CALDKL010000451.1 GCA_937898895.1 uncultured Verrucomicrobiae bacterium
GCTGGCTGGCCTAGGATCGAGGGGCGCATAGATCGGACGGCTTTGGATCGAAGGCGGAGCTATTCCTTGCCATGAAGGGTGGCGAGGTGGTGGGGCGAATCGCTGCGATCCGAAACGAACGCCATCTCTCGCATCGGCGCGACGGAGTCGGATTTTTTGGCTTTTTCGACTCGAACAACGACCGTGCCGTGGCTGCCGCACTGCTTTCGCGCGCCGAGGAATGGCTGTTGTCGGAGGGATTGGCGATCATGAGGGGGCCGACCAGTTTCACCCTGAACGATCCCTCGGGTGTGCTCGTGCGGGGGGCCGAGATCCGTCCCTCGGCCCAGATCGGTTACACACCCGCCTATTATGCGGATTTGCTCGAAAGCTGCGGGTTTTACAAGGTGCGGGATTTGTTCGTCTACCAGGGACAGGTCGATGAGCTCGCGAGCAATCTGTTTTCGTTCGAGCAATCCTTCTCGGAACGGTCCTTCGAGGGAATCGAAGTGCGCACCATTGACGCCTCCCGAATTGAAGAGGAGGCGGAGCTGTTCACCCAGGTGTTTACCAAATCGTGGGAGCAGAACTGGGGGTCCTATCCGCTGGTGGCGGGAGATCTCATCCATGCCTATCGAGAGATGGGGCCGTTTTTCGACCCAGGACTCGGTGGCATCGCCACGGTTCACGGAAAGCCAGCCGGGGTGTTTCTCGCGGCACCGGATCCTTGGGAGATTTTTCATCGAATGAACGGACGACTCGGATTGCGCGGGATCTGGCGCATTTTGCGGGATCGAAAAAAACTCGAGCGGATCCGCCTATTTTTGTTTGGCACGCTGCCCGAGTTCCGAAAGGTGCCCATCGGCCGATTTCTGATCCAGCGACTCCACGAGAGGCGGCACCTCTATCCTTCGGTGAAGACCTTTGAATTCTCCTGGATTCTCGAAGACAATCTTCCGACACGCCAGCTCGCCGAGGCAATCGGGGCTAGGGCGGTCCAGACGCTCCGACTCTACGAAAAGCACCTTGGCGAATGAAAATCGATCGCCACAGACACCGCCGCGGACTCGGCGGCCTCGAGGACGCTGCGACAATCCCTCCCCCGTGGCTTCATCCGCTCGCCGGCGCGAAATGGTCGCACTACCGAGAGCTGATCTCTCGACATCGGACGGTCCCGCCTCGTTCGCGCTTTCAGCGCCTCTTCCTCGCCTTCGCGCTCCTCCAGAGAACCCCGCTCGCCTGGATCGAAGCAAGGCTCGAGGCACTGCGCGATCGTCTCTCCTGTGCAACGCCAGAGCCGGGGCGACCGCCCTTGTTTCTCATCGGCCATTGGGGCAGTGGTACCACGTGGCTACATCAGATCCTCTCGCTCGATTCGCAGTTCGGCTACCCCGATGTGGGGGATACCCTGATGCCCTGGAATTTGAATGAGACCAGCCGCTACTGTCGCGCCTTCGTGCGTCCCGCCCTGCCTCGGGATCGGCTTTTCGATGCGGTCGGGGTGTGCCTGGAGGATCCACAGGAGGAAGAGGTGGCCCTCGCCGCGATGGGGCCGGTGAGCTACTTTCTCTCGCTCTATTTTCCGTCGGAAACCGAGGGACACCTGTGTCGCGCTCTCTTTCCGGAGAGGGCGGCGGCGGAGGAGCGTGAGGCGTTCGAGGAGGCCTATCGGCTGTTTCATCAACGCATCCGTCGAAAGTGCAGCGGGCGGCGCATCTTGTTCAAGAACCCGGCCTCGACCACGCGCATCGCAATGCTCCGGCGTCTCTTTCCCGGCGCACAATTTGTCCATCTCGTGAGGAATCCTTTCGAGGTCTATGCCGCTGCCATCAATCGCATTCCCTATCTGCTGAACGGCTTTGCTCTCGAGGACTTCCGCCATCTCTCCCTCGAGCGACTTGTCCTCGAGACCTACGAATCCCTCATGCGCCGTTACCTCGAAGATCGTGCCTTGCTTCCACCTGAGGATCTCGTCGAGGTCCGTTTCGAGGAACTCGAGCAGGATCGCCCTGCCGTAATCTCCCGGATCTACAAGCAACTCGGAATCGACGGAGCCGAGAGGGTGATCGACGCGGTGCGGGCGAAGGAAGAATCCGAACCACCCTACCGCCGGACCTCCCGGCCCCTAGCTCCGGAGGTCGCCGCCCGGGTTGCGCAAGCCTGGCGCTTTGCCTTCGACGCGTGGGGTTATGCGGGATCGACCGAGTAGGCGAGAGCGAGGGCCGAAGGACGCGGGGCCATCCGGAAGCCTG
Organism: uncultured Verrucomicrobiae bacterium; assembly: GCA_937898895.1. Taxonomy (GTDB): domain Bacteria; phylum Verrucomicrobiota; class Verrucomicrobiia; order Verrucomicrobiales; family DEV007; genus Arctic95D-9. The sequence goes on from CALDKL010000451.1 coordinate 2,232, forward strand.
CTCACCCTGCTCACCCAAATCGTTTTCCCGACACCAACGAGGGGGAGGTCGCGACTGCGGAAAAGCCAGCTTACTTTACGGGCGAATACGGGGTGGCCACGAGCTGGGTCGAGACAATTCCCTGGTCGACGAGCAACTTGCCGTCCTTTTCCGAAGCGTCCCGTGCCGCGATCCAGACGGGATCGGCCCGGAAGGCAGCGAAAGAAGTCGCTTGCGCCTCGGCGGAGGCGTGGGCGAGGAAATAGACGAGCGTGTTTCCGGCATCTTCCTGTCCTTCGTCGAGGTGAAAATAGAGCAGGTTCGTCATCCCGTGTTTGGTGAAGAGCGCCTTGGTGTGATCGCGAAAGCGTGCGTCGAGTGAGGCAAGTTTCCCTGGCCGGGTCGTGTAGACCCGCAGTTCGAAGGTGCGGGGGGCGACCGCGACGGGGATCGGGAGATGGGGAGAGTAGTCCGTAAGGTGAAGAAAACGGCTTTCGGTCCTGGTGACGAGCTTGCCATCCTTCTCGGAATCTGCTTTCACCGACTGCCAGACTGGGTCGCCGTGAAACGCTTTCCAGGAGGCTTCTCGGGCGGTTCGGTCGGGGTAGGCAAGGAGATAGATCAGGGCTTCGCCTACGTTTTCCCTCGGCACCCAGTAGCCGACGTTGGTGATCCCATGTTTCTCGAAGAGGGCCAGGGTGTGGTTTCGGAAGCGGGCATGGAGGGCATCCAGTTTTCCCTGAGCGGCATGGTAGGTCCGCAATTCAAAACAGGTAGGTTCCGCTGCTGTGACGGGAGCCAGGGACGCGCAGAGAAAGGTCAGAAGCAGGAGCCATGTTCTCATGGGATTCAAGGTAGGAAAGAAGGGTCAGGGGAGGGGGGCGGGAAATCAAACCTCGAGATCCCTTTTTCGGAAAAAGATCCATCGTCCCCAGCCGATGAGGAAGCAAACTCCGCCCAGTGGGGTGATGGCACCCAGTCGCGTGATTCCGGTGACGGCGAGGAAATAAAGGCTGCCTGAGAACAGAAGGATTCCCGCGACAAACCAGGCGTATCCGAGGGCGCGGCCGGGACGAAGTGCGATGACAAACAGCGCGAGACCGTGAACGAGGTGGTAGAAGGTGGCGGTCTCCCAGTTGTCCGCACGTCCGGTCTCCGCAAGTCGGTCAGCGAGACTGTGGGCACCGAAGGCACCCAGGCAAATTCCCAGGAAAAGCAGGAGAGAAGCGAGGCGAACGCGGAAGGAGGAAGTCATGGAGGAGATGGCAGAGTGAGGACGAGGAAACACGACAACGCGGGGTCCGGCAAGTGACGCTTCTGCGGGCGGCTGGAAGGGTGGGGGGTGCTTGGGAAAGGCACCCCTCCCTGAGAGTGCGAAGTTCGCGTAGAGGGAAATGGGCCGGGGTTCCCCACGGGGAACGAGGCTTTCCCAAGCCTCGGGCGGAGACTGGGCGGCTGGAAGAGTGGGGGGCGCTTGGGAAAGCACCCCTCCCTGGAACCGCGAAGTTCGCG
>CALDKL010000452.1 GCA_937898895.1 uncultured Verrucomicrobiae bacterium
GAAAACGAGCGAGGTGAAGCCGTACTGGAGACCAATGACCTTGTGGTCCGTGGAGAAGATATATTTCTTCCAGAAGGGATCGTGGTGCTCGTGAGAATCGTGCCCGTGCGCCTCGGTGGGCTCGTGTGCTGTTGCTGCGCTCATGTCTGGATTCGAAATGGGATTCCCGGGGCCTGTCCGGGGTGAAAGGGTAACCTTGCCGAAGTACGGCCTGTTTTCAAAGAATTCGTGAAATCCTCCTCAGAGTGGCTCCCCTGTCTCGAGGTTCACCTTCGCTCCGGAGGGGTGCGCATCGGCAGGAATGGCAAGCAGTTCCGCTTCCGTATAGGGGGTCGGGTGGCTGCTGAATTCCCCGCGGGCCGCCTTCATCATTTCCGTGGTCACAACACCATCCTCTCCTTCCGGGAGATTGCCGAAGGTGCGACGAACATAGGTGAGAACCTGGGCGAGCTTTTCATCACTCAGCGTATTCCACGGAGGCATCAACTGGTTGTATGGCTGCCCACCCACCTTGAGAGGGCCACTGGCACCATTGAGAAGAATCGCCGTGAGGCGTTTCGTGCCTCCGGCAACCCATTCGGACCCGGCGAGCGGCGGGAACATACCGGGCAGACCTTTCCCGTCCGCCTGGTGACAGGCGATACAGTTGCTGTAGACCTTCTTCCCTTCGGCTTCCCATTCCTGGATCCAGGGGACTTTTGCTTTCCCCGCATCGCCTCCGCCGAGAGAGGGGCGCTCTGCCGCCACGTAATTGGAGGCAACGTAGATGCTGTTCCGAAAACCATTGCTGGTACTAAAGAGTTGCCCTCCTCCGAAGACCAGGATCACGGCCGCAAGGGCGATCATGGAAAGGCTCACCTTGCCCCGCCCGGCCGGTGGGAGTGGATCCTCGCGGCGAATCGCATCGTGCAACTCCACCGTGCTGATCGTTCCCTGCTGGTAATCGAGGTTCTTGTCGTCGGACGGATCCATGAGGAAGGGTCTTGAAAGGAAAGAATGAAATCAGTTGCCGCTAAGGTAGGATTTCGGAAGCGGCTGGTCCTTCTTGAGAGAAAGCAGGTAATCCACCAAGGCAATGGCCTTTGCCTTCGGTTTGTCGGCCGAGCCATTGTAGAATTGAGGGTATGCAGGCATACCGCTTTCTGCGTTGAAGGATCTCGGCGCAAAAAGGTGACGATGCATCTCTTCGGCGGTGGTGATCCGATACCCCACGTTGGAAAGATCCTGACCAATGCGCTGGTATCCCAGGGGAGCGACCGCTTCGTTGGCGTAATCGCCCGGCTGGGTCTCACGGGCGAAATCCCCCTGCTCGCCCTCGCGTCCCCCCCACCCTTCGCGCCAGCGATCCGCACCAGCATAGGTCGGCCGGACCACCTGGGTGTGACAATAGGCGCAACCCTCGGCAGCATAAATCTTGCGACCGTAGTCGCTCGCCCCGACACGCTGGAGATTGCGGTCGGGATAGGCGGCGACCCCTCCCTCGACTTCTTCCCCCGCCGCATAGGCAAGGGGCATCGCCTTGGACTGTCCGACATAGGGAAGCACGACGAGAAGCAACCACGGCAAGACGAACGACAGGCCCAGGGCTCCGAGCAGTTTCCAGAAATGTTTCGAATTCATTCGGGGTAAAAGCGGAATTCTCGTCCTCAGGAAATACCGGCGGCGGCCCGGGCGTTGGGGGATTCACCCGGTTCGGAATGGATCAGGGTGGGCCCGGCACTCTTTCTCCCCTTTCCGAGGAACATGAGGGCGAGCTGGTGAAGGAAGACAAGATTCGACCAGCTAATCAGCGCCCAGGCGATACACCGCCCCGCAATGTAGGCCGATGAATTGGTGAAGGAGATTGAAAATTCGCGATTCCACACGGCGAGATCTCCTCCCTGGGCGATGCCTCCGACGAGCGTGGCGACCACCATGGTGACGATCCCATAGGTGCTGAACCAGAAATGGGTCCGGATGCGGGCTCCGGAGGGCCATTCGGCTCCAGTGATGCGGGGCACAATAAAATAGAAGGCACCGAACATGGTCATCGAGAAAAAGCCATAGAAGGCAAGCATGTCGAGACCTGCGACAAAGTGAGTGAACTGAAGATTCCCGCCAAAGAGAAAGGTCGAGTTCATCGCCGAGAGTACGGCGTAGACCGCCAGCATGAGCATGCCGAGCACGGTGAAGCGGAGCGAGGGACTGAATTCCCAAAGTTTGGTGCATCCCCTGAGGGTAAGGAGAAGGTTGGCGACCGTGGCCGCCACCGCGATGAGGATGAAGATCGTCGCGGCACTGCTCACCGCCGGCATCCAGGCCGGGAAGGGCCCCCCCATAAAGCGAGAGAACCCCGTCCACCCCGCAAGGACCGCGAGAATCCAGAAGGAGACCTGGGCGAGGGGATAGCTGTAGATGGGGCGTCCCGAGATCTTGGGAATGATGTAGTAGGCCACTGCCAGCGCAACCGGTGCCATCCAGAAGTAGATCAGGTTCGAGAGATACCACACATCGGCCCCCGCCCCCATCACCGGCGCGGACCCCGCATTCACGAGGAAGTTTGCAGTGAGGAAGATCCAGGGAAACCAGACCGCCGCGCCGATCAGATAGAGTTCCGAAATATAGAAAAGCGCGTTGCGGCGTCCCAGGCACATGGGGACCAGCCAGACCACCGTCAGTGCATAGGCGGAAGCGAGGACGGGCCAAAGCCACCCGGGAAAGTCAAGAAGTGGAATGGACCGGCTCCCGCCAAACCAGATCGCAAGGATGGCAAGGGCAACACCCGCGTTCCAGATGTGGCCGGAGACAATCACCGCCGTCGGGTGCTCAATCCGCGAACGAGTGAGCCGGGCCATGAGCCACAGCATCACCCCGATCCCAGCCTGCATCGCCCAACCGTAGACCAGAGCATTGAAATGCACGGGAAACAATCTTCCGTACCCCATGAATGGACATTCCTCCCAGAGACCCGGAACGCGGAGCTTGAGGGAACTGACAAAACCCATCACCGTCGCGAAGAAAAGCCACGCGGCGGCGCTGGTGAAGAAAAACATCACGGGGTAACGCGCCGAGCGGTCGATCGCGGCCCGCTCTTTCAAATCCTCCGGGGTGGGTTGTGGCACTGTCATATACGTTCTCGAATTCACTTCGGTTTCCAACCCACCCATTATTTCGGGGCCGGGGCCGGGACTGCGGGAGCGGGTGCTGGGGAAGAGGGCTTCGGTGCCGCAACCGGGGCCTGAGCGGGTTTCGGGGCCGATGTCGGCGCGGCAGGTGCAGGTGCAGGT
>CALDKL010000453.1 GCA_937898895.1 uncultured Verrucomicrobiae bacterium
CGCAGTGCGGAATGCCTCGTCTCCCTCGAGGAGATCCTCCATTACGACATTCATCACAAGAAGGAGGTAGGGGGATACTCCGAGGCTCTCTCGTCGGATCGCCCCATTCTCGTAGGGATCACCGCAGGGGCCTCCTGCCCCAACAACCTCATCGAGGACACCATTCTGAAAGTCTTCGCCTTGCGCGGAATTGGGGCTGACGAAGTGCACTCCGCGTGATCGGCGGAAAGGACGGAGTGCGGTGGATTCGTCCGTCTGCTCAGATCCCCCTGCAAAGGATATGGCTGCGGTCCGGTGATTCGGATCGACCGATCCTGGAACCGCAGAAACGGATCGGCCCAATCCCTACCTGCTACGCTCGAATCTCCTTCTGTGTCTTCGCGTCGGCGATGACGACCTGTTCGCGATAGTAGGAGGCGTCACTGCGAAAGGTAAGTCGGGCGTTGTGGCGGCGCTCCAGTTCGACGAAAAGCTCTCCGTCGTGAGTGCGGAGTCTCTCCATCACATCGGGGTGGACGATGACGAGCAATTCCCTCCCCGGAGTTTCACCTTTTCCGAAGATGGCATTGAGACGGCGCTGGAGTTCCACGCTCATCGACTCGGCGCTCTTCACCCGACCCCGGCCCTGGCAGAATCGGCAAGGTTCGTTGACCGTGATGTTGAGGCTTTCGTTGAGCCGCTGACGTGTCATCTCCATGAGGCCGAGCGTAGAGATCTGCAGGATCTGGGTCTTCGCCTTGTCGTGTTTGAGCCGCTCGCGCATCGCCTTGTAGACGGCCTGCTGATCGCGGCGCGACTTCATGTCGATGAAGTCGATGACGATGAGTCCCCCGATATTGCGGAGTCGCACCTGACGAGCCACCTCCTCGGCCGCTTCGATATTCGTCTGGAGGATCATCTTGTCCTGCGTCTTGGCCCGGCCCGTGTTCACGTCGATTGCGATGAGTGCCTCGGTCTCATCGATGACGAGATACCCCCCACTGGGAAGCCAGACCTGGCGGAAGAAGGCGTCGTCGATCTGTCGCTGGATGCCGAGTTTCTCGAAGATGGGGACGGTGGTATGGTGATACTGGATGCGCTTCCGAGAACGGCGCGAGATAATACCGATGAGATCCTTCATCCGCTCGGCGGCAGCCTGGTCATCACAAAGAACCTCGTCAATCTCCTCGGTGAGGAAATCGCGCACGGTCCGCTCAATCAGGTCCGGTTCCTTGAAGACGCGCATCGGTGCCTTCCGGCTCCCCGCAGCCTCCTCGATCTCGCGCCACTGGTCGACGAGGATGGCCAGGTCGCGCACGAAGTAGCGGACTTTCTGGCCAGCCGAGACAGTGCGCAGAATCACCCCCATCTTTTCGGGGATGGTGAGTTTGTCGCTCATGATCTTGCGAAGTCGCGACCGCTCTTTGGGATCCTCGATTTTTCGCGAGATCCCGAGTTGGTCGTTGCGCGGCATGAGCACCATGTATCGACCAGGGAGGGAAATATTCGTCGTGACGCGCGGACCTTTCGTCCCGATGGGGCCCTTGGTCACCTGCACGAGCACTTCGGACCCGACCGGGTAAAGATCGGGGATGTCTTTCGACTGGATGCGCTTCTTTCCGGATTTTGCGTCCCCCTTCTTCCCGCCTCGCTGAATCTCCTCAAGTTCGGCGTCGAGAGCCTCGGGAATGGCATCCCAAAAATGGAGAAATGCGTTTTTCTCGAGGCCGATGTCGACAAACATGGCACTCAGGCCCGGCTCGATATTCCGGACGACGCCCTTGTAGATCGACCCTACGATACTCTCGTCATTCTTTCGCTCGACGGTGTACTCCTCCAGGGAACCGTTTTCGAGCAGGGCGACGCGAGTTTCCAGTTTCTCGCAGTTGACGACGATCTTGATTCCCTCATTGAATTTCTTAGAGCCGAAGAGCTTGCGGAGTTTGGCGAACATGGTCTGGCAAATGGGTAAATAGGGGGGGTGAAATGGTCGGGGTGGCGGCGAGCGGACAGATCCGGAGCCGCACCGGGGGACTGAAGATGCAAGGGGTAGTCATCGCTTCTTTTTCAGCCACTGAAAAGGACGGAATTTCGGAGCGGGGCGGGAATTGAGTTTACCGACCTGTCCCCGTCTGTCGCTGGTATCCTTGATCGTGGGTTGGGCGAGGCCACCGAGAGGGCGAAAATTGCGCTCCTGGAGCGACTGGGGTACAAAGGCAGCCACATCCACAGCAGACTCGGCCGACTCATCGGCCTGGGCGAAGGCAGCGACATCGCTGCCTTCGAAGGCAACACTCATGACCCGGTCGGTGCGACCAATTGCCTCCGGCAGAGCTGCTACCTCGATCTCCGCTCCCTTCTGCATCGCCATGATGTTGTCGATAATGTTTTTTGCGATTGGCGAGGCCGCTCCGCCACCCGAGTTTCCGTTCTCCACGAAAACGCAGACCGCGACTTCCGGGTTTTCATAGGGGGCGAAGGATATGAACCAAGCGTTGGTCGGCTGGAGTGGATTTGCAGTCTGGGCTGTCCCGGTCTTGCCGGAAATCACCGTGAGTTCTGATTTTGCCCTCCCCGCCGTGCCTCCAGGTTCGTTCACGACCCGCCACATGCCCCGCTTCACCAACTCAACCTGATCGGGAGTGAGTCCCTCTCGGGTCAGGTCGGCTCGGAGCACGGGCACGTCGTCTTTCACCACGGTGCCGTCCTTGTCGACGACCTTGCGGACGAGGCGCGGTTGGTAGACTTTGCCCCCATTGGCAACCGAGGCAGTGACGGAGGCCATCTGGAGAGGGGTCACCTCCGTAGCCCCTTGTCCGATGGAGACGAGTGCGGTGAACGCATCGCTCCAGAGCAAGCCCTGCATGCGCAGCCACTCCGGATTCGGGATGTTGCCGGGAGCTTCCCCCGTGACCTCGATGCCGGTAATGCGACCCAACCCGAGCAATCCGGTAATGGTTTGGATGTTCCGGATGCCCGTGTCGTTGGCGTAACGATAGAAAAATCCGTTGCAACTCACCTTGATCGCCGAACTGAGGTCGAGAGAACCGTGCCCCGAGGACCAGCATTTCATGAACTTGTTGCCATACTGGGCTCCGCCTCCGCACGAGAAATGTTTGTTGCATGAACCCGATAGGCACCCGGAGAGGGCGACGGGTATCTTCCCGGTGGAGCCCGGTGAATAGGGATTGATGGCGCGGCTGAACATCGGGCTTGTCGGATCCTCGGTGTAGCGCTTCCAATCATCGATGCGGACTTCGGGAATAAACACGTTGGGGTTGAAGGAAGGGACTGAGGCGATCGCAAGAACGTCTCCGTTGCGAGGATCGATGACGACGGCGGCGCCGCGACCCACCTTCCGCAAACTCTGCTCCGTGACCATCTGGATACGCGCATCGATGGTGAGAAACACGTCGGATCCAGGCACGGGTTCGGTCCGACCTACTTCTCCGACGAATTTGTTTTTCTCGTTTCTCTCGATGATCAGTTTCCCTGGCTTGCCCTGGAGGTAGTGGTCCATCGTCTTCTCCACGCCCATGACTCCGTAGTCGTCGCCGACATAGTAATTGAAATCCTGCTTTCGCTCTGCCGGTACCTGGTCCGGGTCGGCGAGATTCATGTAGCCGAGGATATGACAGGCGAGCGAATCATACAGATAGCGACGGCGTCCCGAGCGGGCCACGTTCACCCCCGGAATACCGATGTTGTTTTCCGCAAAGCGGGCAAATTCCTTGAAGCTGAGGTCTCGCCGATAGGTGAAGGGGACAACGCCCCGATTTGATCGGTAGTGCACCCGCATCGCATTGGGGCTGTAGTCGGCGAGAAGCCCCTGCTCTTGCAGTCCCGGAAAAACCATGGCCTCGACCACGGCGATGATGTCCGTCTCGGTCTTGATTTCCTTCTGCCCAT
>CALDKL010000454.1 GCA_937898895.1 uncultured Verrucomicrobiae bacterium
CCAGCGCACCGATCCGAAGCCAAAGATGGCGCACAGAAACAGCAGAGTCCGCCAAAGTGCTGGCGACCAGCCGAGGCGATCCGCGTCAGGTGTTTCATTGACCATTAGCACGCCAAGAAAGAGGAGAGAGAGGACGCGAAGGAGGACATGGGACGCGGTTTTCCAAAGAGGAACCCCACGCCCGAGACGGTTCTCCAGGGCGGGCGGAATCGACAGGCCCACGAGGAAGAGAAATGCGGGGAAAACCAGGTCGACAAAGGTCAGTCCGTTTGCGTCCGGATGACGCAATTCATAGTGCATCATCCAATCGGGCACGACTTTTCCTGCGGAGGCGAGGTCATTGACCAGAATCATCGTGAACATCACGAGACCACGCAACGCATCGACAGAGTGGATGCGCGGGTTCATTCGGAGGAAGGCAGTTGTGTTCGTCTCATCGTCCTCGGGAGACTGCCATCAGGAAAGGGCAGGGGCCCATCGGGGCTCTCATCCCACGCGGAGGCATCCTGTCCCGGCGACGATAGCGTGGCAGCTTCTCCCGAGGAAAGGATTTTCAACGGTGCCCGGGATCTTTCCCGTCCCCCGCATCTCGGCGCGAAAGGGGATGAGAGAGGCGAGCTTGATCCCGTCGAACCCTTTGCCTGGGCCGTCCGTCGTCCGAATTCGCAGAAGCCGGACGAAAGCCTGAGAGAGGAATCGGAGAGCCCTCGTGGCGCAGCGGTGGGGAATCTCCCGTTCCGGCGTGGATTCAGGGTGCGTCATCACGGATGGAGGGACTTGCGCTTTTTTTTCCTCAAGATTGCGAAACTCGCCAATTATGGTTTGTTCACCCTTCCCCGGAGTGCCTTAGCCTCCTGATCGAAGCGAATGAAGTACGCCATTTTCGGAGACATTCACGCCAACCTTGAGGCCTTTCAGGCGGTCCTTGCGCATGCGTCGCAGCAGGGATGCACTGACCATGTATGCGTCGGCGATGTGGTCGGTTATGCGGCGAATCCACGGGAATGTCTCGATCTCGTCCGGCAGATGGGGTGTCCCGTGGTGAAGGGGAACCACGACGAGGAGGCGGTGCTCGAAACCTCGCTCGAGGGACTCAATCCCCTGGCCCGGCAAGCCATGGAGTGGACCCGGTCACAGCTCAATCCGGAAGATCGCGCCTTCCTCAAGAGCCTGAAACTGGTGCGCCAGGTGCGCGACTTCACGATCGTCCATGCCACTCTCGATACTCCCGGAAGTTGGACCTACGTGACGAACAAGTTCGATGCGATGGCGAGCTTCAGCTACCAGTTCACGCAGCTCTGTTTTTACGGACACACCCACACGCCCCGGATTTACATGAAGGGCGACGTCGTCGAACCAATCGAGGCGACTTCGGTACGACTCGAGATGGGGAGAAAATACTTCATCAATGTCGGCAGCACCGGCCAGCCCCGTGACGGGGATTGGCGGGCTTCCTATGCCACCTACGATGTTGCGGCCCACGAAGTCGTGATCCACCGTATCGAATACGACATTCAGCGGGCGCAGGACAAGATCATCGACGCAGGTCTGCCGGAAATGCTGGCGCACCGCCTTTCCCTCGGCAAATAAACGCGGACTTCCCGGTGAATCTCTCCGCCTGCGAGCGCATCCTGGTCGTCAAGCCGAGCTCCCTGGGCGACATCGTCCACACCCTCCCGGCGGCGGCAGCGATCCACCGCGCCGCGCCCGATGCGAAGATCGACTGGCTTGTCAACACGGAGTGGAAACCGCTGCTCGAGGGCGTTCCCTTTCTCGACCGCATCCTCGAGTTTCCGCGTCGTGAGTTCCGGGGCTTGAGCGGCCTCTTCCGGGCGAGGTCCTGGGTCGGGCAGACTCTGGGTTCGGCGGCATACGATCTCGCGCTCGATTTTCAGGGCCTTTTTCGCAGTGCCTACCTGGCGCGGCGGAGCGGAGGCTGTTCCGTCGGATTCCGGCGTTCACGCGAGGGAGCCCGCTGGTTCTATGATCGCAGCGTCGAGGTGTCCGATTGGGATCGGTGTCACGCCGTGGATCGGAATCTCTCTCTCGCCTCCGCGCTAGGGGCTGCGGAAGAAGCGCCCTGCTTTCCCCTGCCTCCCGGCACGGCTCCGACCGACCTTCCTCCTTTGCCCGAAGCTCCTGTCGTCCTCCACCCCTTTTCGCGGGGCGCAGGGAAGTCCCTCTCGATACGGGAGGTGCGGGAACTCACCGATCTGCTCGCGCCGCATCCCGTCGTTGTGGTGGGCACGCCAGCCGGAACACCACAGGATGGCTGGTCGGAGCATGTTGTTGATTTGTCAGGAAAGACGAGCCTGTCCGAGTTGATCTATGTGCTTCGTCTTGCTGCCTGGACGGTGAGCGTCGACAGCGGTCCCATGCATCTCGCCTCCGGGATTACGGATCGGGTTCTTTCGATCCACACCTGGTCGAATCCGGCAATGGTCGGTCCGTACCCGGCGAATGCCTGGATTTTCCGGGAATCGCGGCTCGTCCGGGTGGGGGACCTCGATCCGGCGGAGTTTCCGGAGCGTCGCGATCTCGCCGCGCGGTATGATTCTCGCGACCGACTCCTCGAGACCGACGACATCGAGGCCATCGCCGCCTTCCTCCTGAAACAGATCGCCCGATGAAGGAAGTCCACATCTTTACCGACGGTTCTTCACGCGGCAATCCCGGACCGGGCGGATTTGGGACCATCGTTCGCTACGGAGCGCACACCCGCGAACTCGCACAGGGCTTTGTGAAGACGACGAACAACCGCATGGAGATCCTTTCGGCGATCGCCGGGCTCGAGATTCTGAAAGAGCCCTGTCGTGTCGTGATCCACTCGGATTCACGATACCTCGTCGATGCTCAGAGCAAGGGCTGGATCGAGAGTTGGAAGTCACGCGGTTGGCGCAAGGCCGACAAATCGGCGGTGAAGAATGTCGATCTCTGGATGCGACTCGAGCGCGCTGCCGCACCGCACCGGATCGAATGGCGTTGGGTGAAGGGACACGACGGACACGATGAAAACGAACGATGCGATCTCCTTGCGACCGAGGCGGCCGACGGGAAACGCGGAGGGCTCATCGCCGACGAAGGGTTCCGGGAGTCGTAGGATTTCTCCCCGATGAGGATTCTCTCACGGCTTTGCTCCCTCCGGCGCGAGGAGGAGGTCGACCAGGGGGGCCGCAACCGCTTCGCGGAACCGGGGCATGGGCACGAGCAGATGGGGCCGAAAGGATCTCTCCCCCGGATTTCCAAATAGGATGCGACCAAGTTCTTCCCGCGAACGCAGCGAGGAAACCCCGTCGAGACTCGGCGGGAGATGCCCATCCCTCCCCATCGCCACGGAAGCGGCATCGCGGAATCCGAAATAGACCTCGCGCGAGGTCTCCGCCCCCCCCATGCCGGAGCGTTCGTGGCAGGCGTAGCAATTGAGCTGCTTCATGCGCCAATCCAGTTCGCCGACCGGGTCGAGCACCTTGCGCGCCCCGAGACGGCGCAGCGCGGCGGAAATGGCTCGTTTCTGCACGAGATCGAGTCCATAGAAGGGCACCGCACCGCCAACGGGACGCTCCGAAAAACATCCTCCGACCGCTTCCGGGGAAAGGGCGGAAAGCGGCCGTGCGGCGGGAGCGGAGAAGGTGGCGAGCGCAGCTCCTGGCATCTCGTGGCAGGCATGACATTGTTTTGTCAGGAAAAGGGCACGTCCTTTCTCGATCCTGTCGGCATCCGCAGGGGGAGCATCCGCCGTGAGAGCCTCGGTGAGATTGTCAGGGAGGACGAGGTCGGGCCCGGCCTTGAGGTAAGCGGCGAGGTCCGCCGCGGCGGCGAGGCTGAGCCCGAAGTCGGGCATACGTCCGGAAGGCCGGTGATCGTTCGGGTGGAGGAGGAAGTGAGTGAGTGCCCCGAGGTCGTAAAAATCGGCGAGATTCATGGGCACGCTCGGCAGGCCAGCCATCTCGATTTCCGCGCTTTCAGGCACTCCGGGAGGTCGGTATCCGTTCTCGGGCGCGTGGCAGGCGACGCAGCCAATGCGATGGTAGAGGGCCCGTCCTTTCTCGATGTCGCCGACGGGATATTCGGGAAGCTCCGTCGTGAGCGTGCCGAGCCAGGCGCGGAGAGCGGAGACCTCGTCGAGATCGCGATCGGGTCCGGCGAAGAGGCTTGGCATAATCGTGTCGCGTTTCGCGAAACGAGGATTGCGGATGAAAATCTCGAGTTCCAGCGGTGCGAGACGCGAGGCGACTCCATCGAGTCGGGTTGCCGGTACTCCGGGTAGCTGTGCGGCCAGGTGGCCCGGCGGAGTGTGGCAGGCGACGCAGTTCAGTTCATTGAGGAGGAGAAAGCCACCCTCGGCGAGGTGCGATTCGTCATCGCGGCTGCTGTGAAAGCGTTCAAATCCGACGACGAAGGGATAATTCATCGGTTTGGCATGCGCCGGGTGAGCGATGGCCCCCTCTTTGCTGAGGGCCAAGACTAGCAGAGCCGCCGCGAAACCCAACCCTGTGCGGTCCTGCGCCATACCCGGTCGGGGTCGCCCTTCAGCTGACGATGCGCCCATCGACGAGGGTCACCTTGCGATCACCGGCGCGGGCGAGGGTCTGGTCGTGGGTGACGACGAGGAGGGTGCGTTTGCGCTCGTTGACCAGCTCCATGAGCAGCTTCATGACCGCCGTCCCGGTGGCCGTGTCAAGGTTGCCAGTGGGTTCGTCGGCAAAGAGAATCGCGGGGTCGTTCATGAGGGAACGCGCGATGGCGACACGCTGTTGTTCCCCCCCGGAGAGTTCGCTGGGAAGGTGGCTGGTGCGATCTCCGAGTCCGACACGCCCGAGCAGATCGATTGCCCGTGCTCGTCCCTGGCTTCCCCGGATGAGCGAGGGCACCATGACGTTTTCCAGGGCGGTCAGTTCGGGGAGCAGGAAGAAATTCTGAAAGACGTACCCCATGCTGGTGTTGCGGACGCGAGCCTGTTCGCGCCGACCGAGGCGGTAGAGGGACTGGCCGTTGATGAGGACTTCGCCGTCGTTGGGTTTTTCGAGCCCCGCGAGGGTGTAGAGAAGCGAGGTCTTCCCGGCACCCGATGGCCCAACGAGAAAGAGGGTTTCTCCGTGTCGCACCTCCAGGGTGACGCCTTTGAGAACCTCGATGCGGTTTTCTCCGATCTGGAAAGTGCGGACGATTCCTCGGGCGGCGACGGCGATGTCAGGAGACGGTGAAGGCATGGGCTGCGGAAACAGGGGGCAACGATGCCCCTTCTTCGTCGCTGCGACGAATCCTTTTTTCAGGGAATCGCCACCACCGGAGGGGATCAGGACTTGCCCTTGAGCCCGTCGCGCCGCATTTTCTTGGCCATCTCCTGGGCCTTGCCATCTCCATAGCGGGAGATGGAGTATTTTGCGGTGCGGCGACGCCCTTCGGCGTCGTTCCACGCGGCCTGCCAGTATTCGTAGACGGTGCCCTTGGGCGATTTCGAAATGACATGGGTCACGCCGACGACACCGGAGTACTTGATCTTGCGTTTCTTCTTCGAGGCGGACTCCTGCTTGGACTTCGGCATTTTCTTGAGCAGCGCGTCGCGATAGTCCTTCGCTGCCTTGAGGGCCTTGGGTTTGCCTCCGAGAGATTTGTCAGGGAAGTACTTCTGAAAACCCTTGCCGCGATGGGTGATACGGACGTAATAACCGTGGTTCTTTTTTTCCGGTTGGTCGATCCGGGTAATTCCGTAGTTCGGTCGGGGATCAGTCATGGGGAGATGCGGGATCTGAGGTTATGGGGCCGACGATCCTCATGGTGTCGCAGGCAGGTTGGATTCTTGTCTATCGGTTTTTCGAAAATGCGACAAGGGAAAAGGATGAGAAGACGGAAGAAAATATTACTTTGTGAGTTGGCGCAACCCCTCATACAGAACAATTCCGACGGCGGTGGCGAGATTCAGGCTGCGTCCGGCGACTTGAGGAATGGTGAGACAATCCTCCGGGTGGGAGCGCAGGAGGCTTTCGGGGAGGCCTCGTGTCTCTGATCCGAAGACGAGGCAGTCGCCATCTCGGAAGTTCGCATCCCAGTAAGGTTGCTGGCATTTTGTGGTGAGCAACCAGACTCGGGCAGACTCCGGAATCGAGGTGAGGAAGTCCCCGTAGTCGTGCCAGAGGACGGGAGAGAGTTCCTCCCAGTAGTCGAGGCCGGCGCGTTTCAATGACCGATCATCGAGAGAGAATCCGAGTGGACCGACGAGGTGGAGGCGAGTGCCGGTGGCGTGGCACAAACGACCGATGTTGCCGGTGTTCGGCGGGATCTCGGGTCGGAGCAGAACGACGTTCAGCATGGAACGTCAGGAGAGGGGCTGCCGCCAGGAGAATCCGCCATTGGCATCGCAGCGGGGTCGCGACGCGATTCAGGCCACCGCAGGATCCACGTTGACGCGGCGACCTTCCTTGTCGAAGCGGACCGCCCCGTCGACGAGGGAATAGATCGTGTAATCGCGGCCCATGCCGACGTTCTTGCCGGGGTGCCACTTGGTGCCGTTCTGGCGGATGATGATGTTCCCGGCGATCACTTGCTCACCACCGAAACATTTCACGCCGAGACGCTTGCTCTGGCTGTCGCGACCGTTCTTGACGCTGCCTTGTCCTTTCTTGTGGGCCATGGGAAGAGGAGGTACGGATGAAAATTCGAAGAAGGGGGGAAGGAAGACGGAAATCAGACCGAGACGATCTCGAGGCGGGTGAGGTGACGGCGGTGCCCCTTGGTTTTGTGGAACCCCTTGCGGCGCTTGAATTTGAAGGCGGTGACCTTCTCGTCGCGAATCTGACCGAGAACCTTTGCGGTGACCTTCGCCCCGTCCAGAAGGGGTGCCCCAACGAGGATGGAATCTCCGTCGCCCGAGGCAAGAACCTCGTCGAAGGTGATGGTGTCGCCGACTGCCACATCGAGTTTCTCGACGTTCAGCTTGTCGCCGGTGGCGACGCGATACTGCTTTCCACCGGTCTTGAAAATTGCGTAGGCCATGAGTCTGTTCCTGGTTAGGGGGCGGGAAAGGTGCCACCGGTGTTCGGTTTGGGCAAGCGCTTTTTTTACAAGCTCCGCTGGGCTCGGGATCGGGCGGATCGGCCTCACGCCGTGGCCAGGACGGGTTCGGGCGCAAGTGCAGCTCCCTGGCTGAAGAGAAATTTGAGGTCCTCCAGTTCGAGGTTGCGGGTGAAGCCCTCCTCGCCGAGGACACCGGTCATCATGGCACTCTTCTGCTGTTGGAGGACGCGGATTTTCTCCTCGACTGAGTCGCGCATAAGGAGGCGATAGGCATTCACCTTGCTTTCCTGACCGATCCGGTGGCAGCGGTCGATGGCCTGGTTCTCCACCGCCGGGTTCCACCAGGGATCGTAGAGAATGACGTAACTCGCCGAGGTGAGGTTGAGACCACTTCCGCCCGCCTTGAGCGAGAGGAGGAACGTTTTCGCCTCTTTCGACTCCTGGAAGTCACTGATGACCTCGTGGCGATTCTTGGTCTGGCCGGTGAGGTAACTGTAAGGGCGTTCGCGGTCCTCGAGTTCCTCTTTGATAATGTCGAGCATGGAGACGAATTGCGAGAAGACGAGCACCTTGTGCCCTTCCTCGTGGAGTTGGTCGAGCAGGTAGAAGAGGGCGTTGAGTTTCGCACTCTCCTCGTGGCGGTGCTTTGCGTCGACGAGACCCGGGTGGCAGCAGATCTGCCGCAAGCGCATGAGCCCCTGAAGGATGACGAAGCTGTTCTTCCGCAGGCTCTCGTCACTCTCGATGCCGAGGAGGATTTTCTGGATACGCTCCAGTTCGGCACGGTAGAGAGCGGCCTGCACATCTTCCATTTCACTGAAGACGTCTTCCTCGATCTTCGGAGGCAGGTCGAGGGCGACCTCGCCCTTGGTGCGGCGCAGGAGGAAGGGACGCAGGCGGGCGGTGAGGCGGGTCTGCGAGTGGTTGTCCTTCCGCTTGTCGAAGTTCTCTCGAAAATACTTGCGGTCGCCGAGAATTCCGGGCATGGCGAAACCCATCAGGCTCCAGACGTCGAGGAGGCGATTTTCGATAGGGGTGCCTGTCAGGACGAGGCGGTTGCTGCCCGGAAGGGCACGCGCGGCCTTGGCCGCCTTCGAGTCGGGATTCTTGATCTGCTGGCCCTCGTCGAGAATGATGCCGAGCCATTCGACGCTTTTCAGTTCCTCGGAACAGGTGCGGAGCTGGCTGTAGTTGATCACGAGCAGGTCGACATCCCGGCCGAGTCGCTCGACCTCGAGTTCGACCTTGTTTCGCAGCACCTGGACGCGGATGGAAGGGGAGGCCTTCTTGACCTCGTCGCCCCACACATCGAGCACCGACTTCGGACAGACGACGAGACTGGGCGGGGCGTGATCCCCGAACTCCTCCCTCATCCAGAGGAGCCAGGTGAGGGCCTGGATCGTTTTGCCGAGCCCCATGTCATCGGCGAGGATGCCGCCGAACCGATTCGTCGCGAGATAGGCGAGGAAGTGGAACCCCTCGATCTGGTAGGGTCGGAGGTGTACGTTGAGCCCCGCCGGGATTTCCGGGCGGACCTGCAGCTTCAGGCTGCGGGCACGGGTCGAGATGCGCTCCCATGCGTCCGCATCGAAAACCTCCTTCGCTCCGGGTTCGGCGAGCTGGAGGGCGTGGAGTCGGTGGACCTCTCCCGTGAGATCGAAGGGATCGAGCCCGATGCGGGAAACGGCCTCCTGCTGCTCCTCGCTCAGATTC
>CALDKL010000455.1 GCA_937898895.1 uncultured Verrucomicrobiae bacterium
ACCACCTTGTCCTTCGACATTTCCCTCCTCGAGATGTTCCTGCCTCTTCTCACCGGGGCCACCGTCGTGATTGCCTCTGCCGATGACATCAGGGATGGTCGCCGCCTCGCCAGGCTTCTCCGGACCGAGGAGATCACTGTGATGCAGGCGACCCCCGCCACCTGGCAGATGTTGCTCGACTCCGGATGGGAAGGGCAGAGCGGACTGCGCATCTTCTGCGGCGGTGAAGCTCTTTCCCGGCGTCTCGCCAACAGTCTCGCGAACTCTGCGGACGAAGTGTGGAATTTGTATGGTCCCACCGAAACCACGGTGTGGTCGACGGTGGAGCGGATCGAGGAAGGCGAGGCTGCCATCCCCATCGGCCATCCCATCGCCAACACCCAGGTCTATGTGCTCGATACCCAGCAACGGCCTCTGCCAATCGGATTCACCGGTGAACTCTGGATTGGAGGAGACGGTCTCGCTCGCGGCTACCGCGGCCAGCCGGAACTCACCTCGGCCGCCTTCCGCGAAATCGAATTGCCCCTCGTTGGCAAACAGCGACTCTACCGGACTGGCGACCTTGCCCGTTGGAACCGCGACGGTCGCCTCGAGTGCCTCGGTCGCGTCGATTTCCAGGTGAAACTGCGCGGCGTCCGCATGGAACTCGGCGACATCGAGAACCAGATGGTCGCCGTTCCCGGCATTCGCGAGGCGGTTGTCGTCAAACGCGACGACCTTCCCACGGGCGAGGGTCTCGTCGGCTACTACCTTGGTGAAACCAACCTCGATCCTGCCGAGATTCGTCAGCACCTGGCCCGCTCCCTGCCACAGAGCTATCTCCCGGCCTACTTCCGGCACCTCGAGGAGTTCCCTCTCACTCCCAATCGCAAGATTGACCGCAAGCGGCTTCCGTTGCCGTCCTTCGCGATGGCCCGGGAAGGGGAAACAATCGCTCCCCGCAACGCCGTCGAGTCCCTCATCCTCGAGACGTTCCGAAAACACTTCGACAACAAGGAGATCGGCGTCACCGACAATTTCTTTGAGATGGGAGGCGACTCACTGCTCGCACTCCGCATCCTCATCGAGCTTTCCGAAGCCTTCGGAGAGCAGATCCCCGTCGATGCCTTCCTCACCCATCCCAGCATCGAACAGCTGGCCCGTTACCTGGGGAAAACCGAGCCTCTCCCGCTCGCCGGACAGGATGCGGCGGACTCGGCCGCAGAACCTGCCAAACCTGCGCCAACCGGCCTGAGTATCGAGGATCTCGATCACATCAACATCGAGATTTCCTCGGACACTCTTCCGACCCTTGACGCGGTCGCGCTCACCTACATCCCCGATGTTCTCGCCCATCTCTCCGGATTCGACCGGGACGAGATTTCCGAACGTCTTTTTGGTGGCAAACCACGCCTTACCAACGTCTACGAACTCGATCAGGGCCGTATCGGCGTCATCATGCTGCCGTGCTACGAGGCGGATTTCTACAAGAATCCCGCTTCCGTGAAGGCACCGGTCCTTGCGGCTCTCCGCATGGCCTCCGCAGCGGGGGCCTCCACGGTTTCCCTCACGGGTGTCATCCCCACTGCGACCGATCACGGGCGCGAGATTGCGACATGGATCGCCGGGGAAAGCGATGCCGCGAGCCTGCCGGCCATCACCACCGGTGATGCGACCCGTTCCGCGACGATCGTTCGCTCGGTCGAGGGCATTCTCGCCGCCGCCGGGCGCAGCATCGAGGATGAGACCGTCTCGGTCGTTGGCCTCGGCTCGATTGGATTCGGCACTCTCCGCCTCCTCCTCGACGTCCACGAGCATCCTCGTCACCTCATTCTCTGTGATCCTTACCAGAGCGACGACCAGATGAGCCGCCTCCGCGATCAGCTTCGCGATGCGGGTTACTTCGGCCAGATTGACATCGTCAAAAACGGCGGGGCTCTGCCTCCCGAGGTGTATGAGGCCAGCCTCGTTATCGCTTCCTCCAATCTGCCCGGAGTGCTTCGGATTCCCTCCCTGAAACCGGGTGCTCTCGTCGTCGACTATTCCTTCCCGCCCGTCTTCAAACTCGACGAAGCGGTGAAGCGTTTTGCGACCCAACGGGATCTGCTCTTCACCACAGGAGGAGAACTCCGTCTGTCCGGCGTCGTCGGGGAGACGATCTATCTGCCCGAAGACATCGGAGACCTCGATGAAAGTGTGCAGACCGCCTTCCTCAACTTCCTCGGCAGTCGCGACCGCCACGAGATCACCGGCTGTGTCCTGGCCAGCCTGGTGACGGGTCGGGCGGATGGGGTCGGGGTCACACTCGGGCCGCTCGGAAACGACGATGCTCGGGCTCACTACGACTACCTCGTGACCTTCGGTGCGCAGTCGGCAAAACTCCAGATGAGCGGGTATTTCCTCGGTGAAGAAGGCATCACCGCTTTCCGTGAGGGGACAACGACGGGCAATGCATGAATCGGGTCGTCCGGCGGATTTGCGGCGGACGACCACCCTGCCATCCATCGGCTGACTGCAGCTCCGCGCGGCAGGGGCGGCGAGGTGCGCTGATTCCGGGAGATCGAGAGCGGATCGCCCAACGATTTTTGCGGGCAAGTCAGATCAACTGCTTGCCAATGGGAATCGCCGTGATTCTTGGCATTGCCACCTCCGCGTCACCGCAGTAAACTTTGCAGCAATGGAATTTCTCGAAGTCGAGACACTCACCCTGCGGCAGGCATCCGCCAGAGGTTCTGGCTGGTGGCCCCGGCCGGTCTCGGAGCCGCTCCTTGCGGATCTTTCGTTTGGATTGGAGAAGCGCCGCAGCTTGTCTCTCGTCGGCGACTCGCGCGAGGCGCTCCTGGCACTGGCCCTGGCTCTGGTGAAGGAGCATCCGGTCGCTTCGGGGACGATTACCTTTGCCGGGATTCCGGTGCAGCGATTCGGAGTGCATCGTTTCCGCCCGGTCCGCAGGCGCATCCAGGCGGTGTTCTCGGACGCGACGGGTCAGTTGACCCCGGGGATGACGGTGCGAGAGACCTTCCGCGAAGTCATCACCCTGTGGCATCGCCGAGCCTCGCGTGAAGATCGGGCAAAGCTCGTCGAGGCCGTCATGATCTCGTGTGCTTTGCCCGAGGCGGTGCAGGATCTGTATCCGGCGGAACTCGATGCGGTCGAGCGGCAACTGGTCGCGCTCGCCAGGGTTCTCCTCCCTGGGCCGGAATTGCTCATCAGCGCCGGTTTCACCGAAGGACTCGACGTAGTACAGCGGGCCGAGTTGACCAACCGCCTTCGTCAGGTGAGGGAGGAATTTGGCCTGACCCTGCTCCATCTCTGCGACGACCTTGCCGAAGCCGCCCTTCTCGGCGACGATATCGGAGTGCTTCACCGGGGGCGCCTCGTCGAGCGCGGAGTCGGCTCCGATCTCGTCCTGCGCCCCGCGCATGAGCGCACTCGGCAACTGGTCGCGGCGGCGGCCTGAGTCCACCTCACCATGACCCCCCTCTTTCGCAAATTTCTTGGACTGAACTGGCTACTCTTCGCCAACATCATCGCGCTCGCCATCTTCGGCGTTTTCGCGATCTACAGCGCCTGCTGGATGCGTGAGCAGGCCGATCTGGTGAACAAATGGCGCGATCAGGTCTACTGGATGCTATTGGGCCTCGCCTTCTTTTTCGCTGGTGCCCTCATCGACTACAAGTGGATCCGCTATCTCGGCATTCCCTTTTACCTTCTCGCGACCGGAGCCCTCGTCTACACGACCTTTTTTGGCGAGGAAATCAACGGCACGCGGGCCTGGCTCGATCTGAAGGTCATGCTGGTGCAGCCGTCTCAGCTTGCCATTGCCGGAGGGGTCATCGCCCTCGCGCTTGCCCTCAGCACCCTCCACAAGCTCCACCCGGTGTTCCGAAATCCCTTTGTGCGACTGCTCGTCACGGGAATGATCGCAGCGATTCCTTTCGGATTCGTGCTCCTCCAGGGCGATTTCGGTTCGGCCCTCGTCTGGGTGCCCGTGGCGGGGGCGATGGTCCTGATCGGGAATATCCCGATTCGCTACCTCGTCACGATCATTCTCTGTGTCACGATGTTTCTGCCGTTTGCGTTCTTTTTCGGACTGAAGGACTACCAGAAGAAGCGGATCACGACGCAAATCGAAATGCTGCAGGGCAAGAAGGTCAACATTCTCGGCGAAGCCTACAGCGCCTACAACAATCTCCTTGCCATCGGCAGCGGGGGGTGGGGCGGCAAGGGCTTCCACAATTCGGATACGGTCAATCACAAGGGGTTTATCTCGCCCGACACGGCGATCAATGACTTCATCTTTCCGGTCCTCGCGGAGATCTGGGGCTTCCGCGGCAGCATTCTCATGCTCGGTGGATTCCTCCTTCTTCTCATGCAGTGCCTGTATGTCGCCTTCTACAGCCGGGATCTCATGGGGCGCCTCCTCGTCGTGGGAGTGGTGGGCTTGCTCTTTGCCCACATCTACCAGAATGTGGGGATGAATCTGCTCATCATGCCGATCACGGGTATTCCGCTGCCGCTCATTAGCTACGGCGGGACGTTCACGGTCGTCATCCTGTTTCTTCTCGGCCTGGTCGAGAGTGTCTGGGTCCACCGCATCGACCGCGAGGTGGCGAAGCCGAAACCACAGTTGCAGGTGGAACACCTCGATTGACCATCGGCAAAATCGGGGATTGAAGCCAGCCGCGTGCCCGTGTAGGTAAGGGGCTCGTTTTCGGCTCACGCCCGCTCGAAATCATGATTGTCGCCCGCAACCTCACGAAACGCTACGCCGGTCGCACTGCCGTCGACCGCATTTCCTTCGAGGTGGCAAAGGGGGAAATCGTCGGGTTTCTCGGGCCGAACGGTGCCGGAAAAAGCACGACCCTGCGCATGCTGACTTGCTTCCTCTCCGCCAGCGAAGGATCTGCAACGGTTGCCGGCTACGATATCTGCGCGGATTCCGTCGAGGTGCGTCGTCGCGTCGGCTACATGCCGGAAAACGTGCCACTCTATCCCGAAATGCGGGTAGGGGAATACCTTCGTTTCCGCGCGAAATTGAAAGGCCTCTCCCATCGCGAGACGAGGGCTGCCGTCAATGAAGTCCTGGACACCTGCAGCCTCACCGGAGTCGCAAGAAGCATGATCGCGACCCTTTCGAAAGGCTATCGTCAGCGCGTGGGGCTCGCCGACGCACTCGTCAACAAACCCGAACTGCTCATCCTCGACGAACCGACCAACGGACTCGATCCCGGCCAGATCCGGCAATCGCGCGATCTCATCCGGGAGCTGGGCGAACGGCATACCATTCTCATTTCCACCCACATCCTCTCCGAGGTCGAGATGACCTGCGGGCGCGTCATCATCATCGACCGGGGCCGCATCCGCGCCTCCGATTCCCCAACGAATCTCATTCGTCGCCTGCGGCAACCCGGCTCGGTGTTGCTCGAGGCCAGGGCGGATGCGACCGCCCCGGCGAAGCTTTCCGCCATCCCCGGAGTGACGGAGGTGAGCGCGAGTGAGGATTGCGACGGATGGACGACCTACACCCTCACGACCAATCCCCGGACCGATGTGCGTGAGTCCGTCCACGACCTGATCGCCAGGGAAGGCTGGAAACTGCGCGAACTCGCCAGCCGCACGGCTTCGCTCGAGGACGCCTTTGTCGACCTCCTGAAAGAGGAAAGGCCCGAATCCTCCCCGCCTGAGAATCCGTCCCCACCTGAACCCTGAAATCCGCGAAGCGGCCGAGGGCCGCACCTGCTGTCTCAAATGCGCCCGTTTCTCACCCTCTTTGGCAAGGAGATCCGCTCCTTTTTCCTCTCGCCGATGGCGTGGGTGGTGATGGCACTCTTTACCTTTTTGAACGGCTGGCTCTTTGTCGGCATGGTGCGGGCGATGGAGATGCAGGCGAGCCCTCGCTCGCTCATTCACAATCTCTTTTCCTCGGGGTGGTTCTGGATGGGGTACCTGATCCTGTTCCCGCTCATCACGATGCGACTCTACGCTGAGGAACGGAAGATGGGCACGCTCGAGGGACTGTTCACGGCCCCTGTGCGGACGTCGGAGGTTGTTCTCGCCAAGTATGCGGCGGCAGTGACGGCCTATCTGACGATCCTCGCCCCGATCTTCACCTTTTTCCCCCTCTTCCGGCTGCTGACCGGCGAAATCGCGGCCTTCCAGGGCGGAGCGGTGCTCGGGAGCGCGGTCGGCCTCTTCCTGCTCGGAGCCTTCCACATCGCGATCGGCTCGCTGGCCTCCTCGTTGACGGCCAATCCGCTCATCGCCGCAATGCTGACCTTTGTTTTCGGGATGATGCACTACTTCCTCGGCTTCCTGCAATCCTTCGGTCTGGTTCCGGGATCGGGCTGGTCCGATGCTGTCGCCTATTTTTCGACGCAGGAACACATGCAGTTTCTCACGGCAGGACTCGTCGACACTCGTCCGGTTCTCTACTACCTCAGTTTCAGCATTGTGCTGCTCTCCCTGACCCACCACGTCCTCGACTCGAGAAAGTGGCGCGAATGACCCCCGGCTCCTGATGGCAAAATCCGATCCAGATTCAGAAAA
>CALDKL010000456.1 GCA_937898895.1 uncultured Verrucomicrobiae bacterium
CTGGGCAAGCCGATGTACGCGGGGGACAAGGTTCCGCCCGGCGCGCTGCACATCAAATTCCTGTGGAGCCCGCACGCGCACGCCGTGATCAAGTCGATCGACATCCGCGCGGCGGAGCAGCTGCCCGGCGTCCGCTGCGTGCTGTACCACGGCAACGTTCCGCGGATCCCGCACACGACGGCGGGCCAGGGCTATCCCGAGCCGTCGCCGTACGACACCTTCATGTTCGACACGAAGGTGCGCTTCGTCGGCGACCGCGTCGCCGCCGTGGCGGCCGACACGCCGGAGATCGCGGCCGCGGCGGTGGCGGCGATCCAGGTGGAATACGAGGTGCTGTCCGCGGTGCTGTCGATCGACGACGCGATGAAGGACGGCGCGCCGGTGATCCACGACGAGCCCGATGCATTCGCGAAGATCCCGGTGCAGTACGAACCGGGGAAGAACCTCGCGGCGTTTGTCGGCATCGAAGATCGCCGTGGCCGCGGTCAGTTCTGCATCGAAATCCGCGTTCGCCATGGCGGTTTCGTTCCAGCTTCCGCCGGTGCGGTAGGCCAGCGCCAGTACCTGCACCCCAAGCGGGCGCATCGTCCATTCGGTGGCCGAGAACGGGTATTTCGTCCAGTCGTTCCAGAAGGTCGAGCCGGGGAGGATCTTGCGCCGGATGTTGATGCCTGCGTCGCGGATCTGCCCGGCCACCGCGTCGCAGGTCGCGGTCTGCCAGCCATCCTCGATCGAGATCAGCTCCTCAAGCCGCCCTTCCTTCCGCATGCGCCCTCGGAAGAGAATGCCGACCCGGTCGCAGACCTCCTGCACCTGCTCGAGAAGATGCGAACAGAGGAAGACGGTGATGCCCTCGTCGCGGAGTCGCAGAATGAGATCGCGGATCTGGCGCGAACCGATCGGATCGACGCCGGCGGTCGGTTCGTCGAGAATGACGAGACGCGGATTCTGCACGAGAGCCTGAGCCAATCCGATGCGCTGCAACATACCTTTCGAATATCCCGCGAGCCGTCGCGTCGCGGCACCTTCGAGATCGACCAGTCGGAGCAATTCGGCGACGCGGTTCTCGAGCGTCCTCCCTCGCATACCGCAGAGCTTTCCGTAGAAACGGAGCGTCTCCGCCCCGGTGAGGTGTTTGTAGAAATAGGGATTCTCGGGGAGAAAGCCGATCTCGTGGCGCGCCCGGATGTCCCCGGAATCGAGTCCAAAGACCCGCGCCGCTCCCTTGCTCGGGGCCATGAGGCCGAGGACCACCTTCATCGTTGTCGACTTGCCCGATCCGTTTGGCCCGATCAATCCGTAGACCTCGCCCGCCTCGACGCGAAACGAGAGATTGTCGATCGCGACAACGTACTCCTTCTTCAACCCGAGACTGAAGACCTTGGTGAGATTCTCGACTTCGACCGCAGGGGTGTTCATGACGTCGTCCGATCCCGGTTCATTCGCGGATCGTGAATCCGCTCACCTCCTCCAGGAGCGGCACCCGCCGTTCGGTTTGTTCCTGGATGTGTCGACCCAGGGGACTGTCGTGCAGCTCGCGGAGGAACTCGTCGAGTTCGCCCTGCTCACCCATCACCTGCATCTCGACGCTCCCGTCGGGCAGGTTCCTCACCCAGCCGAGGACATCGAAGCCCATGGCGAGACGTTTGGTGGCGTAACGGAACCCGACCCCCTGGACCCGGCCCGCGAAAAGATACTGCCGCGCGATCATCCGGTAGCTAAGCAAAGGACACCGCCCCGCGCCAGCAGAAAGGCATCGGATCGGACTCGGACCGCCTTCCCGATCTCCTTTTCATCGAGTCGCCGCAATGAGGACAAATGTGGTTTCATGGGAAGTCGGACGGAAACTGCTGACTCACATGGATCCGACCCTGTCCTTTGGCGGATGCAAACGGTGCACATGACCGATCGGTTCACGCAAATCCGCTGATTGAGAAGGTCCACTTCCCGTCTACGCTTTTCCTGACCATGCGATTCCTGAATCCATCTGTTTGGATTGCCCTGTTTCTGACGGTGCCCCTCCCCTCACTCCCAGGAGTCGAAAACGGATCGGCAAGTGTTCCCCAAGCCTCCGCTTCCCCTACCGTCTCGTATCGCAACGACATTGTACCCGTACTCACCCGCGCGGGCTGCAATCTCGGAGCCTGCCACGGAGCCCAGACGGGAAAGGGCGAGCTGACCCTCTCCCTTCGGGGAGAAAACCCTGTTCTGGACCACAAGGCGCTTGTCGAGCACTTCGTCAATTTGGGTTCACCCGAAAAGAGCTTCCTCCTCCGCAAGGCGACCCTCGAGGTGAAGCATGAAGGGGGAAGACGCTTCGAGAAGGATTCCGAATCTTACGGACTCCTCCTCCGCTGGATTGCCGAGGGAGCCAAGCGCGATCTGCCCGGCGAACCCACCCTGGTTCGGCTCACGGCCTCCCCGGAGGAGAAGGTTCTCTTCGAGCCCGAGACCTCAATCCAACTGGCCGTGACGGCCCATTACTCCGACGGCACGAGCCGCGAGGTGAATCGGTGGGCGATCTTCGAACCCACTTCCCTCAACGTTGAAGTCTCGACGGAGGGACTCGTCGAAAGCCACCGCTCCGGTGAGACAACGGTGAATATCCGCTACCTTGGCCAACAGGCACCCGTCCGACTCGCTTTTGTTCCGGAGCGACCCGGGTTCGTCTGGAGCAATCCCCCGGCACACAACTTCATCGACGAGATTCTGCAGAAGAGATGGAGAACGCTTCGCCTCAATCCATCCGACCCCTGCGACGACGCCACTTTCCTTCGGCGCGTTCACCTCGATCTCCTCGGTCTGATCCCGACGGAAAAGGAAACGAACACCTTTCTCACGGACCCGGATCCTAACAAACGCGCGAAACTGGTCGATGATCTTCTCCAGAGGCCTGAGTTTGCCGATTTCTGGGCGCTGAAGTGGGCCGACCTTCTCCGCGTCGAGGAAAAGGTGCTCGACAACCGGGGTGTCGCGGCGTTTCACGGATGGATTCGGAAATCCATCGCCGAGAACAAGTCGCTCGACCGCTTTGCCCGGGAAGTCGTGTCTTCGCTCGGCAGCACCTACGAGGTCGCCGCTTCGAACTACTACCGTTCCCTCCGTGCTCCCGACCAGCGCGCCGAAGCCGTCGCCCAGATCTTCCTCGGGGTGCGGCTGAACTGCGCGAAATGTCACAACCATCCCTTCGAACGATGGACGATGGATGATTACTACCAGTTTTCCGCCGTTTTCGACGGAATCGGCTATGAGATCAAGGAGAACAAACGCTACGACAAGAACGACCAGAACAACTTCGTCGGCGAACAGGTCGTGAAGTTCATCGACAAACGCGAACTGAAGGATCCACGCACCAAGACGGATCCCACCCCGCGCCTCCTTGGCGAGAGCAAGCCCCTCGCCGCTGACCCGAAGCGACTCGAGAAACTCGGCGCCTGGATGACCTCGCCCGACCATCCGCTCTTTGCGAGAGTGCAGATCAACCGTGTCTGGTTTCACTTGATGGGACGCGGCATCGTCGATCCGGTCGATGATTTTCGCGCCACCAATCCACCGGTGAATCCCGCCTTGCTCGACGCGCTCGCGGCCGATTTCGTGAAGCACGGTTTCGACCTTCGCCACGCCATCCGCACGATCTGTGCCTCTCACGCCTACCAACTCGCCTCGGCACCCAATGAGACCAATGTCGACGACGAGATCCATTTCACCCACGCCCTGCCCCGTCGCCTTTCTGCCGAACAACTCCTCGATTCCGCCTATCTCGCCCTTGGCGGATTGCCGACGTTTGAAGGATACGACGATCCGTTGCGGGCGGCACAGCTCCCTGGAGTGCAGGCGGTGTATCGCCCAAAGAATCCCACGAACGGAGACCGCTTCGTTCGGCTCTTCGGGAAGCCGCCGCGACTCACAAATTCGGACACGGAACGCACCACGGACACCTCGCTGGCCCAGGTCTTTGAACTCACCAGCGGCGCAACCCTCAACGAATTGCTGACCCGAAAAGGAAATCGCATCGATCAACTCTTCGCGGAAAGTCTTTCTGAAGAAGACTTGGTCAACCGACTTTACCGGATTGTCCTGACACGTTCGCCGAACAGCGAGGAACTCGGCGCA
>CALDKL010000457.1 GCA_937898895.1 uncultured Verrucomicrobiae bacterium
CCTGATAGACCGCCCCCATGCCGCCGCGACCAAGCAGTCCGAGGATTTCATACTGCGGCAGCTCAGCGGCAAGGGCTTCCGGAGTCGGAGGCTGCCAGCGGCCACCCGGAGTGCTCGAAGGGATCGAGGAGGACATTTGAACCGGAGTGTAAAAAACGGGCAGGTTTGGCAATCCAAAACTCTGCATTGGGGCACTGCATTGGGGCAGGCCCGGTTTGCGTGGGGAGAGAGTGCGCACCGTCAGCAGCCGGGGAATCAGGTGCGTACTCCTTCTTCTCGTGTCCTTCAAAAGACCCACCGCCGATCCGCGACACGCAGGAGGGCAGGGTGACAGGATAGAAGGATCGTTCGGACCTGCGGGATCCGACATTCCCCATGAAGGGAACCTTTCAAATAAGCACAACAATGCCACAAGCGTCTGAATTGCAATGAAAGACATCCCGATTCCAAAACCGACCAACAACAATAATGTTCCTGTCCCATAGTTTGGATGCGATCCGTTGGGGAACAGATCAAGGGTGGCAAGCAATCGGCAAAGCTCACCAATACCGATGGGCTGAGGGCATCTTGATCGCCTTGGAATCAGATGGATTGGGCGTTCATCCCCCTCGGCGAGGCGTTCGATGGAAGCATGCCACCCTCCTTGCACCACGGAACGAACAGCTTGCCGCAGCCCGGACTCATCGAATCAACGGCATCGCCCGCAGCACACTGGATCGCAGAAACCAAGCACGCCGACGACGGAATCCGCCGTCAGGTCGAATGCTGTTTCCGATGCCGGAATCCTGAAACCAGGACAATCCAGACAGGATCAACTACCGGCACCCAGCTTCGTGAGCAACTCGATGGCGAGCACGGCAAGGGAGAGGATGAGGACGATGATGGCGAAGGGCATAAGTCCGGATTCTTCGTATTCATTCACCCAATCTTCCCCGACTTCCTCGGCCGTGGGTTCGAGTTTGGGTGCTTGGGGAATGGTCTTGGTTGGCGAGCCAGGCGTGCCCATCGGCTGAGTCTGACCCATTTTAACCGTGGCGGCTGGCAGTGGTTTGGCTCCACCGGTCTGCAAAGGAGTGGTGGCTCTTCCGACTGGTGCCGGGCCAGCGCTGCCAGGGGCCTTGGCAAGAGGAATCGTTTTTGCCCCAATCGGGGAGGCGGCAGCGGGAGGGGCGGCAGCGACGGGAGCACCCGGAGGACCTGCAACGCCCGCCGTGGGCACGGGGCGAGTCGGACCGAGCGGGTCCGGTCCTTTTGCGAGCGGAATGGTCTTGGCTCCCGTCGGAGATGGAGGGGCAGGTGGAGCACCGGGTGCGGTGGGGCGTGGCGCAGGCGGAGCCGCCGGAGGCATTCCACCACTCGGAGCCGGAGGAGCGCTTGGACGAGGGGGAGCGGGCGGAGCCGACGGAGCATTGGGCGAGGCGGCGATCGAGGCCACACCGATCGGAGCCGTGGTGGGGCCGCCAACGGGAATGGGAGCAGTGCCGTCGATGGGCTGAGTCGGTCCGGTCGGAACCACCGGAGCGGTTCCCGGAATGGCGACGACGGGAGCAGTGGAGGGACCACCGGAGGGGATCGGGGTGGTGGATCCTTTCGGAGCAACGGGTCCGGAGTCATCCGCAGGCGCCCGCAGGCTGATGCGGACCGTCTCCTTTTTCAGGGGAACCGTCGAGGTCGTCACAGACGGTTTGGGTGGGACTGGATCACTCATGGAGAAAGAAACACTTTTAAAAAGTTTCGGGTATGATTTAGGACTCGGAAGGTACTCTGTGTCAACTTCATAATCATTTCCTCGATCCGAATCCAGAGAAATTCGGCTCCAAGGTGTTTTTCCTCGCCATGGCCTTTCCAGACAATCCAATCGCCCTGCTCCAGGATCTGATCCGCATCCCCAGCGTCAATCCCGACAGCGCACCAGACCAAGGGGCTACCGGCGAAGGAGATTGTGCACGGCGCGTCGCCGAACTGCTCGCCGACTGCGGGGCTCGGATCGAGTTGGAGGAAGTCCGGCCTGGACGCCCCAATGTCATCGGTCGGTTCCCGGGGGAGGAGGCAAAACCGGGGATTCTGTTGGCACCGCACCTGGACACCGTCAGTGTCGCGGGCATGACCGTCGATCCGTTTGGAGCAGAAATATCCGAGGGCCGGATCTACGGACGAGGGGCCTCGGATACCAAAGGCACCATGGCCGCGATGCTCTGGGCCCTGCACGAACGCCGGGACCGGATCGCAACGCTCTCGGTTCGCGTCGCCTTTGTCGGCTTGATGGGGGAAGAGGCGGGGCAACCCGGATCGCAGTATTTTGCGAGGCACCACGGAGGGGAATTCGATTTTGCCGTCGTGGGAGAACCCACCTCCCTCGAAACAGTCCATGCCCACAAGAGCTGCATCTGGCACCGTCTCTCGGCGAAGGGAAGGTCCTGTCACGGCTCCACCCCACACGAGGGGGACAATGCGATCCGGAAACTGATGCCCGTGCTGGAGACAGTGATTTCGGCCCTGGAAGCGGAGTTTCCCATCTACTCCGATCCCGTGCTGGGCGCACCGACGGTCAGTCTCGGAATGATCCGTGGCGGCTCCAGTCCCAACATTGTCCCTGACTCGTGCGAGGCTTTCCTGGACATTCGGGAGACACCCGCTCTTCACGCGGCGGGGGGAAGCTCCACCCTGATCCAGCGAATTCTCGCGGCATCCGGAGCAAGTGGACAGGTCGAACTGGAGACCATCGGCGGCTCCCGCCCCCTCCTCACGGATCCCGCCACCGACGGGGTGCAACGCCTACTCTCGATCGGCTCAAAACTCGCCGTCGCTCCGTGGTATTGCGATGCGGGGCACCTCTCCGAGGGCGGCATCCCCTCGGTCGCTTGTGGCCCCGGCAACATTGCCCAGGCACACACAAGGGATGAATTTCTGGCGATCTCCGATCTCGAGGCCGGTTGCGATTTTTACGGTCGCTTTCTCGACACCTATGCGGGTTGATCGTTCGGCTCCGAAAACAAAAAAGCCGTCCGAGGACGGCTTTCGGAGAAGCGGGTGAAATCCACAAATCACCAACTGCGCCCCCGGGTGTAGCCCGTGGTGGTGAGATAACCGATCTGAGGCGGAAACTCCTCGTAACCGCGAATCGGGAGATAGTCGATATCGGGCATCGCGGGACGATAGGTGTCCTTGTAAAGCGGTCGTTGAAAGTTGATCACTTCATAAAAACCATACTTGAGACGGGCTCCGGCGCGCTGAATCCCGGTAAAAAATCCTGCCGTCACGATCCCGGAGGATTGTTCGGTGTGCAGTTCCTGCCAGCGAGCCATCGTCATGGGGATCTCGGTCCATCCGTAGATGATGTTGGAGACCCCGCGGCCGAGCTTGCGGGCCTTGGTGTAACGGGTCTTCGGGGGCTCGTGGATATCCGCGAGCGCGAAAGAAGCGAGGGCGAGGAGCGCGACAGCTGCCAGGAGTTTTCTCATAACTGGGAGCGAAGGGTAGACAGGTCGCACTTTGTTGGCAACCAAAATTTTTCGCTTGGCGTGGGCTTCCTTCTTCCTATGTTGCGAAACACATGCATCCCGATCTCGAAAAGCTGGTTCTCCGCGAAAAAATCGACCGGGCTACGGCCCAGCAGTTGGAACTCCTCCCTCCAG
>CALDKL010000458.1 GCA_937898895.1 uncultured Verrucomicrobiae bacterium
ACAGGCCCAGGCCCGCCAGGATCGGATCTCGGATCGGGGGCCACTCATTCGTGTGGCGAGATGTTGGAAGTGGCGTCGAGGATTGCCGAGGAACTGGTCTCCACGCCGATGTTCGAGAATCCAGCGCAGCGCCCGGTAGGGTGGATGCCATTCCCGAGAAGTGGATGAGGCGGCAGAAAGGTCAGCGGAAAACGCGCGATTGATCATCAGGATCGCCTGGGCGGGCAATCCCTTTTGCCAAAGAGCCTGTGCGCAGGTGAGGGCGAGTTGATAAAAGGCCTCGCTGCGATCCTTTCCGGCAGCCCGGATCGAAACGGCCGAAAGCGAAGGATCTGCCGCTGGAAGAAAAGGGCAGGCGGGAAGGAGCGTTTTGAGATTCACCTTGTCCATGGAACGAAGAATAGGCCACATGGGTCGGTTTACGGAACCGCCCAGGGGATCCAGCCCGCGCGGAGCACGGCCAGGAGGACGGTGACGACGAGGGCGGCGAGAAGGGTCGAATAGAGCACCGCTGCCGCCGCAAACCGTGCGTCGGCTTTGAATTCATGCGCGAGGAGGGCCGTGTTCACCGCAGTCGGACCGGCCGCACCGAGGATGAGGATCGCGGCGATTTCTCCACGGAATCCGAAGACCCAGGTCAGTGCCGCTGCCACGAGAGGTCCGCCGAGGAGGCGGATGATCAGGGAGATTCCGAGGTTGCCGCGCGGCGGGGGCGGTTTTGTCTGGGAAAGTTGAACCCCCAGGGTGAGAAGGGCAAATCCGACGAGACCGTCCGCGAGGGAATTCAGGGGAGTCCAGACAAAGTGGATCGGTTCGAGCGGATTTCCCGTGGCGCGGAGCAGGAGAGCGATGAGGATCGCGTAGGGAGAGGGTTGTTTGAGGATGGGGCGAAACCAGCCCTTCCGTTCCTCACTGCCCGCGTTGGCCAACACCACCCCAAGCGAGAAGCTGGTCAAATTCATTGTCGCAAGGACGAAGACCTGCACGACCGGACCGAGTTCGGAGAAAGCCAGGGTCATCAGCGGAATGCCCCAATTCCCGCAGTTGTAGATCATCGTGCTGAGCTTCATCGCATATCGTTCCCCGGGAGGACGACGCCGCACCGCACAGGCGACCCAACTGAGGGCCCCCATCGAGAGGATGACGCACAAGGTGAACGCCACCACCTTCGCCCCGGTGGCACCGGAGAGGTTCGACGTCGAGAGGCGCACGAGGATGAAGGCCGGAACAAACAGATAGAGATTGAGCTTCACCAGCGTCTTCAGATTGAGGCCGAAGAGACGATCAAGCCCCCACCCCAGTCCCACGAGAACGAGGATCGGCAGGCAGACATCGACGAAGATCCGAAAGAGCATCCGGCACGAACCTCCACGGCGGCGACACCGGCGGCAACCAGGAAAACGGAACACGCCCTTTTCTGCGGCCAGGTTTGGTCCATATTGTCCCATGCCCCTGCACCTCGATCTCCACTCCCGCCGCCGTTTCCTCGGCGGATCCGCCGTTCTCGCCCTTTCCTCGTTTTTCCCCGCATCCCGCGGAGCCACTGCGGAGAGGGAACACTGGGCCTTGCTCTCCGACACTCACATCGCCGCCGATCCTGCCCTGAAGTCACGCCAGGGAATCAACATGGCCGACCACCTGAAGAAAGTTCTCGGGGAAGTCCTTGCGGAAAAGGAAACCCTCTCGGGGGTCATCATCGACGGCGATTGCGCGTACAACACGGGTCAGCCGGGCGACTACGCGACTTTGCTGGGGATCCTGGATCCTCTTCGCGAGGCCGGACTCCCGGTGCATTTTTCGCTCGGCAATCATGACGATCGCGAAGTTTTCTCCGCCGCCCTCGGAGAGGCCACCGGCCAATCGCCCGTCGTTGGCAAACACTGCACCCTCATCGAGACTCCCCTCGTGAACTGGATCCTGCTCGACTCGCTTCGCTTCGTGAACAAGGTCGAGGGTGAACTCGGATCCGATCAACTCGCCTGGGTTGATAAACTTCTTGCGGCGAATCCCAACAAACCCACCCTGCTCATCGGGCATCACTATCCCGAGACTCCCCGATCGGAAGGCGCTCCCGGCGACGCAGAGGCCAAGGTCAGCGGGCTGGTTGACAGCAAGCCCTTCCTCGATCTGATCACACGGCATTCCGCAGCCAAGGCCTTCATCTATGGGCACAGCCACAACTGGCATCTCAAGAAAGGGGAGGGCGCTCCCCACCAGATCAATCTTCCCCCCACCTCCTACGTTTTTAATCCTTCGCTGCCATCGGGCTGGGTTCGTGCCGCACTCTCGGCCACTGGCATGTCACTCGAATTGCGCACGCTCGACCCATCGCATCCGAAACACGGAGAAACCCACGAACTCGCGTGGCGCTGATCCAATCCCCCCGCATGTCACTCCTGGGTCGCATTCGCCGTCTCGTCATCCTCCGGGAATCGGATCACGGCATGTATCTCGATGCCGGACAACTCGGCGAGGTGCTCCTGCCGACCCGCGAGGTCCCTGCGGAGGTCGAGCCTGGCGACGAAGTGACCGTATTTGTTGCCCGCGATTCGGAAGACCGCATCGTCGCCACGACCCGCCTGCCATATGCCCAGGCCGGAGAAATCAGGGGGCTCAGGGTAATTGAGGTGAATCGTCGTCTCGGGGCCTTCCTCGATTTCGGACTGGCTAAGGATCTCCTTTTGCCCTTCGCTGAACAGAGCAAGCCGGTGAACCCCGGCGAGACGGTCGTCGTCCGCATCCTTGTCGATCCGAAAACCGACCGTCTCATTGCTTCGAGCAAACTGGGCCGCTACCTCGACAAGACCCCGCCCCGTTACGAGAGAGGGGAGGTCGTTTCCCTCATCATCCTCGAACAAACCCCACTCGGCCATACGGCCGTCGTCGAGGGACGGCACCGGGGACTCATCCACGCGAGTGACGTGCATCGCCGCCTTCTCCCCGGCGACGAGCTTCGTGGGTTTGTCAGGGAAGTGAAAGACGACTACAAGATCGACCTCACCCTCGATCCGGTCGGCTACGGTCGTGTCACCGACCTATCCCAACGCATCCTCGAAGCACTGAAAGAGGAAGGCGGTCGCATCGAGATCGGTGACGAAAGCAGCCCGGAAGCGATCCGGGCCCGCTTCGGAGCCAGCAAGAAGGCCTTCAAGGCCGCCGTGGGTTCTCTTTATCGCAAGCGCCTCGTCGAGCCGGGGCCTGCCTCCCTCCGCCTCATCCCCCCACACCGTACCACTCGAGGAGACTCATCTTCCCGTTTATGAGCGATTCCGCTTCCCCTCCGCCCCTCGACCCTATGTCGCTGCGCCTTGCCGCCGCGAATGCCCTGATCCGTCGTCGTCGCAGCATCAAACCGCGAGACATGGACGACCGCCCGGTCGATCCTCGGCTCCTTGCTGCCATCCTCGAAAATGCGAATTGGGCACCCACTCATGGCATGACCGAGCCTTGGCGTTTTTTCCTCTTCACCGGAGCAGGGCGCGAGCGACTCGCCGATTTCTGCCAGTCGCTCTACCGCCGGATCACGCCGGAGTCCGAATTCCGCGAGGACAAATTCGACAAGCTGCGCAGCAGTTCCCTCAAGGCACCCGTGGTCATCGCCGTCGCCATGAAGCGACAGAGCACCGAAAAGATTCCTGAGATTGAAGAGATCGAGGCGGTCGCCTGTGCTGTCCACAATATGCACCTCACCGCTTCGGCGCTGGGGCTGGCGGCCTTCTGGGGAACGCCACCCCTGGTCTACACCGATGAGATGCGCCAGTGGCTCGGACTCTCCGATCCACGCGACCGATGTCTCGGACTCTTCTACCTCGGCTGGCCTGCAAGTGACGTTTGGCCGGAAGGAACTCGGAGCGATCTGTCGGAGAAGATCGTTCAGGTGATGAGCTGACCCTTGCACGGTGAATCGTTGGCCGGGACCGCCGTTGGTGCTGTTCCGATGGAGGAGCGTAGCGCCGATTCTCTCATTGATTTCCCGTCCCAGGGAGGTTTCGCTTGGTCCGGCATGATGCCTCGAAGACAACTCCTTTCCTTCGCCTTCGCCTTCGCCGGGATGGTTTCGATCCTCGCCGCTTCGGATGCCGAACAACTCGCCCCGCCCACCACCCGTACCGACCCGAACGGAGTCCTCCTGAATCAGTGGTTCGCCGAAGGCAAGGCGGCGGGACATGCGGGGGACTACTACGACAACCGCGACGCGGGGCATTCGCGCCTCGATCTTTCGAAGTATCCGCAGCTTCGCGCCCTACCCTACCTGGACAGCCAGAGAGCGGAAAAAAAGGACTACGGTGCTCCCCGCGAGATCCGGGGCGAAACGGTCTTTGGAAATGCTTCGCTCTCCGGACCGGCCCTCGGAGGTGCCAGCATCCCGCGCCTGATGAGTTCGACTCCCGAAGGACTCGGATTCCTGGCGAGCCAATACCTAGCAAACCAGCTTTACGTGTTTCCGGAACATCAGGATCATGATCCCATGGGTGAGGGTTTGTCAGGACACGGTGACCTCTACGCGGTCAACACTCCCTACCTGATCATCTCACAGGGTTCTTCGGGTTCCGATCAGCCCTTCCTTGACGCTATCGCAATGACGATGGCCTCGTTCACCCCCGAGGTGAAGGAGATTCTCCGTCGCGAAAAAAGTTTGATGCCCGTCGTCCAGCAGATCCTGCGGACCTCGTTGAAATCGCTCCGGCGGCGCCAGGATTACCTGACCGCTCTCGCGCATCCCTCGGCGTTTCCCGCCGAATGGCTCGACGAGGCGAAGATGATGCGCAGCGCACAGGCCATGACACCGCTCACACTGCCTCCACTGTTGCAATTGGAGGTAGTTCGCGAATCCCCTCCTCCGCAGGCCGGGATTGATTTCTTTGAGTCCCCCGGTCGCGAGTCGGAGTCCCTCTCGGATCGCGGCATGGGCATCGCACGGGTCTTTCGTGGAATGGGCCGGGAACGGGAGATCACCGTACGCGTCACACGAACCAGGGAATGGGCCGGAAAACCTCTGCAGATCCATTGGCGACTCCTTCGCGGCGATCCGGATCTCGTCGACATCGAGCGATCATCGTCTGCCCCCGAGGCCACGATACGGGTGAAATGGCACCCGCAGCCCATTGCAGCACCAGGAGGCCCCCCACGACTGACCGGCCATCGCGTTGAAATCGGAGTCTTTGCCGACAATGGCACGAGCGATTCGCCGCCGTGTTTCATCACTTTTTTCTTTCTTCCCAACGAGCGCCGTCTCTACGATGAGGCGAATCGCATCCGCGAGACCCTCTACGACTTCCCCGGTGCCTTCACCGATGTCACCCTGACATCCACCAAACCCTGGCGTGATCAATACCGTTACGACGGAGAAACAAATGCTTTCCTCGGTTGGACGCGCGAGGGCAAGGGGACGCCAGCGATAGACTTTGACGAGATGGGACGACGCCACACGCCGCTGGGAGTGGTCCCGGTCCGCTACGATGTCGACCTCCCGACCCGACAACTGCGACAG
>CALDKL010000459.1 GCA_937898895.1 uncultured Verrucomicrobiae bacterium
GGGACGGTCGGGGCAGGCTTGGCTGCCTCCGGTTTTGCACCGGGAGCGGGCGCGGGTGGATTGGTCCGGGCTGTCTCCGGTTTCTTCGCAGCAGGTTTGGTCGGCTCCGGTTTTTTGTCGACCGACTTCTTTTTTCCCTCGGGTTTCGCAGCGGGTGCCCTGATTTCCTGCACCGGCGGAGCCGGGGGCGGTTCGACCAGTTCGGTGCCCGTGTTGATCTCGAGATTCACCCTTCGCTCGAACGCCCTCGCTTTGGCCGGATCGACCGCCGTTTGCCAGGCGTAGACCTTCTTCAGGTTCGGGAGCCTCGCGAAGGTCTCGAACACTCCGTTTCCGACTTTACTCCCATAGAGATTGATGGATTCGAGCTTTGTCAGGGTGACGAGTTCGGAAACGCCCTTGTCGGTCACGGCGGTGTTTTCGAGGTGAAGGCTCTCCAGGTCGCGCATCAGGCGCACCGTCTTCATCCCTTCGTCGGTGACCCGGCTCCGGGCGAGGTCGAGCGAGACAATGCGCTCGGCGACTGGCTCGAGCAGCTTCAACTGCTCGTCACCGAAATCCTTCGCTCCATTGATGACATTGACGCCGAGCCGTGCGTCCTCCGCAGAGATCGGCTCGATCGAGAAATGGTATTTCTCGGCGGCCTCGTTCACTTTCGCGATCCGTGCAGCCTTTTCGTTTTCCGGTAGAGCATCCCACACGGAAGGAGATGCGGCGGCCTCCGCTGCGGCAGGTGCCACTTTCTTGCCAGAGTGAATCGCATGGACTTCGGCCACGATCTTCTGAATGGCGGGATCCTGACCGAGCTGCGCTACCGTCGTTTTGATCGTTGCCCCGGCATTGATCCAGCGTTTCAGAAGCTCAATCTCGGCCGGGGCGAGTGGGTCGCCTTCGGTCGGCATGAACTCGTCGTCGTCCTTGTCCAGCAGAACCCGGACGATCATCTCGGATTCATCGGCCTTTCCCGGGATCACGGTGGGATGGTCCGACCCCTTGGCTCCTGCGAGAAGCCGCTCGTGGGTGTCCATGCGCAGCTTGCCCTTGGTCTTGTTTTCGTTGTGGCACTCGTTGCAGGACTGTTCGAGGATGGGGACGACAAAATCCTGATAGACGAGGCGGTCTCCGAGCGGTGTTTCGGGCGACGGTTTTTCGGCGAGCGGTGTTTCGGCGGGTGCCTTCTGAGGGGCTGCCGCTGGCACCGTCGGCTCCTTCGGTGCCGGTTCCGCAGAGGGAGCCAGGCCGAGGAGAAGCACGGGTTTGAGAGTCTCCGGGGCGAAGCGGGTGAGGTAATCCGGTTTGTGGACCATGGCCCCGCCAAAATGGCCGCTCGCGGCAGTGGCGAAGGCGGCAAGGGCGATCGCCAGACCGGAAAAAATCCGCCGATTCCCCGCTGCGAAGACCAATCCGGCCAGGGTGAAAACCACGACGGCAAGGCCGAAATAGAGGTGCAGGTCCATTGCCCGCCCCGAGAAATCCTCGAGCGTCATGAGCAGAAATCCGGCCACCGTGGCAACGACTCCACTGAGAAAACTGAGCCAGAGCACAAAGGGAAGCGAGGCCCGCAGATGGGAAAACGCCGTGAAACAGCCGAGCACCTCCATCGCCA
The DNA here is from genome assembly GCA_937898895.1 of uncultured Verrucomicrobiae bacterium. Taxonomy (GTDB): domain Bacteria; phylum Verrucomicrobiota; class Verrucomicrobiia; order Verrucomicrobiales; family DEV007; genus Arctic95D-9. The sequence continues at coordinate 1,607 of CALDKL010000459.1, forward strand.
GAGCCAGGAAAATCAGCCCGATGGGCAGGTGGACGAGGAGCACATGAAATCGGGCGAGGAAGTGGAGGAGGCCACCCTCGGTCGGATTGTTGCGGCCGCCAAACCAGATCGCCGCGAGCAGGCCAACCCAGACGATCCCGAGGAGGATCGCGAGTCTGGCCGAGGTCTTCGCAGGAGCCTGGTGCTTGACAAAGCTGCTCATGGACGAGTGTCGTGCCGGGGGCGGAATGGGTCAATTGCGCGTTGGCGTGCAAAAAACAGCCGGAGAGGGCCAGGAATCGGGAGAAAGGAAAACGGATTCGCTCCGCTCCTCACCGACCGCGAACGAGCATCGCGACATTCATCCCTCCGAAACCACGGCAGAGGACGAGGGCGATGGCACCCGCCGATACAGAGGTTCCGCGGGATACGGGCAGGCTCCCCATCGCCGGATCGAGTTCCCCGAGGGTGGCGATGGCGGGAACGACGCCCCGCTTCATCGCCTCGAGGGTCATCACCAGGTCGGCGATGCCCGAGGCGGCGATGAGATGTCCGTAACACCATTTGAATGCCGTCACCTGCGGAATCGCGCTTCCGAAAACCCGTTGGATTCCCAACCCCTCGGTGAGATCGGAAGCCCGGTTGCCGTTGCCGTGGGCGCAGATCAGGTCGACATCGCTTTTTGAAATACCGGCGTTGCCGAGAGCTTCTTCGATGGCGCGACTCACCCCGTTGCCGTCATCAGCGAGATCGACGATGCCGGTGGCCTCGTTGCAGCAGCCGAAGCCCAAAAACTCCCCGAGGATCGGTGCGCCGCGGGCAATGGCCTCGCTTTCCTTCTCGAGCACGAGAGCGGCGGACCCCTCGCCAAAGACCGTGCCATCGCGCAGGGCATCAAAGGGCCGCGGGGCCGCGCCCGACATCAGGCCGAGCTTGTGGTAGTAGTACACCATCTCCGGCTCGAAGGGCGAATCGTGCCCCACCGCCGCGAGACGGTCGCCTTCCCCGTTCTCGATCAGGAAAGCTGCCTCGGCCACGGCGAGGATGCCGCTGGAACACTGATTGGTGATGCAGGCGTTGGTGCCCTTGTATTGTCCGCGGATGCCGACGTGGCAGAGGACATTGTTCGGCAGATTCCGCAGCAGCCACATCGGCGTCACCAGATTTCCGAGTTCTCTGCCGAAATGGGGCAGGGCGCCATCCGGCGACGCCTCCGCTTCGGTCATGAGGGGGAGGAAATCGTAGTTGCTCTTGTAGTTGCCTCCGCCGGTGCCGACGACGAGACCGGTGCGGTCATTCCAAGCCGCCTGATCCGCTTCGGGCAAGGCATCGCGATGCGCGGGCAAACCGGAATTGGCGAGAGCCTGCTCGGAGGCGTAGATGCCGAACATGTCCGTGCGCGAGATCGTCTTGTGCAGCTTGCGGTCGCTGACGAGTTCGCGGTCGGAAAGGAGGACTTCGGAGGCCACCTGCACAGGCCACTTCGTGGGATCGAACTGGGTGAAAATCCGCACCGCCGTTTCTCCCGAAGAGAGCTTTTCCCACACCTCGGCGACCGATCCGCCCGCGCCACATACGATGCCGCTGCCGGTGAACACAATGGGGTCGCGGGGATCGCTCATGCCGACACCTCCTCGGGATTCCGGAACACCAGCGAACTGTTCGAGCCGCCAAAGCCGAGTGAATTGGAAAGGGCCGCACGGATTTTCCCCTTCCCGGGCTCGCCGAGGACGAGGTTCACATCACAATCGGGGTCGGGCGTGCCGTAGTTCGCATTGACCGGCGCGACGCCGTCGCGGATCGCGAGACAACACACTGCGGCCTCGACGGCTCCGGCAGCGGCGATGAGGTGGCCCATGGAACTCTTTGTCGAACTCACCCGCACCTCGCCGATCCGGTCCGCAAAGACGGCTTTCAGCGCGGCGCATTCGCTGCGGTCATTCATCTGTGTCGAGGTGCCGTGGGCATTCACGTAATCGACCTCGCCCGCCGTGATCCCGGCATCTCCCAGCGCCTGACGGATCGCCTGGATCGGCCCGTTGCCATCCGGCGGCGAATCGGTGATGCGGTATGCGCTGAGGGAATTGCCGTCGCCGGCGAGTTCCGCATAGATCTTCGCCCCACGCGCGACGGCCGCATGCCAGTCTTCGAGAACGAGAAATCCAGCCCCCTCCCCTAACACAAACCCATTTCGCGTCAGATCAAACGGGCGGCTTGCCCCGGTGGGATTGTCGTTGTCCGTCGAGAGCGCCCCGAGCAGGCAGAATCCGGAAATGCCGAGAGGGTTCAGCATCGAATCGAACCCTCCCGCGAGCATCCGATCACATTGCCCTCGCCGCATCACTTTCAGCGCCGTGCCGATCGCCTGGCCACCCGAGGCGCAGGCGGTATGCACCGAACTCGCATAGCCGCGAATGCCGAATTGTTTGGTCAGGAGGGCCTGCCCCGCGTTTGCCTGCCATCGGCAAAAGGCGAGCGGGTTGCCGGGAAAGGCAGGGTCCATGAGTCCGTCGGCGTTGAAATTCCCATCGGCCGCCGCATGGCGATGGACCACCCGGAGATCCTCGTAATCGACCGAGAGCATGCCCGCGCCCACGGCGAGGCCCCAACGGTGCGAATCGGCTTCGGTCGGAGCAATGCCCGCATCGGCGAGGGCCTGAGCGGCAGCGGCGAGGGCGAAACGATGCGACTTCGAGGCAAATTTGAGCAACTTGCGATTCGGGATTGCGGACTCGGGATCGAATCCCTTCACTTCGGCTCCGAAGGTCGTGGAAAAGCCACTTGCATCGAAATTCGAGATCGGTGCCGCGCCGCTCTTCCCTGCCAGCAAGGCCGACCAGGTCGAGTCCACGTCATTGCCCACGGGGGTGACGAGGCCAAGTCCGGTCACGGCGATTTTTCTTTGGAATTTTGCCATCAGGAAATGCAGGCCAGTTCGAACTTCGCGCTGCTGTTGAGGCGCTTGCCCTTTCGAGTCGTCACGATAACACGGAGTCGGTCGCCGTCACGCGATTCCACCTCGGCTTTCAGATCGAGGGTCTCGCCCGGCGGCATGAAACTGCGCAGTTTCACATCGCAGGCGGCGACGGGCTTCCAGGTCGCGCCAGGCTCGATCTCCTCCGCGAATTCGAGGGCGAATCCGAGTTTCAGATTCATCAGGAGCGTGCCGGGAAAGACCGGGTTTCGCGGGAAATGATCGTCGAAAAAGGCGGCGCTCTCCGGCACGCGAAGAATTCCCACGGAAACCTCGCCCGGCGTCCCACCGGTCTTTTCCGTCTCCATCTTTGGCACCCCGCCAAACGCGAAGGGTTCCGCTCCGGTCATCGCGAGCCGCTCATAACGATCCCGCATCGCCGCCGGATCATCGAAATCGACCATCGGCACCATCGGGCCGAGCGTGTCGAGCAGGCGGACGACGACCTCGCCGTTGACCCTGGCCAGACCATCGTAGCCCACCGCCTCGAGATCAGCCTTCACGAGCGTGGCCTCGAGTTCGAGGACGTCGCCCGGCCTGACCACGCCGGGGAACTCGACCCGCCCCGCGATCCCCGCGACCGGGCGCACCTCGAATCCCGTTGCCGCCATCGAGGACCAGGCCGCGAGCTGCCCGATCGCCTCCGATACCAGAGAGAGGGGAAATTCCGTGATCCCCGCAGGGATCGCGTAGCGCCCCGAAATCGATTTTCCGGGTTCGTCGGCGAGGATGCGGTCCACGAAGGAGAAGGCTCGAAATCGTTCGGACATTTCAGGGGAACGGGCATTCTGGCACAGGGTGCCGGGGGAGCAAGGAGGAATCGGGCGGATCGCCCCCCCCGACTCAGAATCCTCCGGCGCTCTGAAAAGTCCACCCCTTCAAGTAAGCCGTTTCGGGCAATGTCAGGATCACGGGGTGATCGCGGCGCTGGGTGTGGCGGGCGATGACGCGCAAGGTCCGCTTCGCGTCGACCGAGGCTTCGGAGATGATGTCGGAAAATTCGCGCTCGCTCACATGATGGCTGCAGCAGTAAGTCGAGAGGAATCCATCCGGCGAGAGCAGCTTCAGGGCGCGGAGGTGGATCTCCTTGTAGCCGCGCAGGGCGTCGCCGACGGCCTTGCGGGATTTGGTGAAGGAAGGAGGATCGAGGACGATGAGATCGAATCGGCGTTCCTCCGCCTCAGCTGCCTTGAGGAAATCGAAGACGTTTGCCTCTCGTGCCTCGAGGGAGAGGCCGTTGCGAAGCGCGTTGGCCCGGGTCGCCTCCACCGCCGCCGCGCTGATGTCCAGAGCGAGAACCGAGGCCGCCCCGCCGCGTGCGGCATGCAGGGCGAACCCACCCTGGTTGCAGAAGCAATCGAGGACCTGCCGCCCCCGGGCGAGAGCCCCGACCGAAGCATAATTGTCGAGTTGGTCGAGGTAAATGCCCGTCTTCTGCCCCTCCATCAGATCGACCTCCTGCTCGAGACCCTGGATCGAAAGGGCGAGCGGTCCATTCCATTTTCCGGCGAGCAGGCCGACGCGAGGCTCGAGTCCCTCGGCTTTGCGGATGGAGGAATCGTTGCGTTCGATCACGGTGATCTCGCCGAAAATGGCGAGCAGGGCCGACACGATCCCGTCGCGACGGCGGTCCATCGCCAGGGTCAGGGTCTGCAGCACGA
>CALDKL010000460.1 GCA_937898895.1 uncultured Verrucomicrobiae bacterium
ACAACACGGCGCGGTTGAATCCCGAACACACGTATACGATCCCCTTGCAAAAGAGCGGTTGGGGCACCACCGAGTAACCTTCTCCATAGCGAAAACGCCAGATTTCCTTTCCATTGTCCGGATCGTAGGCGACGACTGCCCCTGAGCCTGGCGCGACGATCTGGCGCTTCCCGTTCACCTCGATCAGCAGCGGGGTGGCGAAGGAGAAGGTGCGCTGCACATCGATGTTCCGCGGTGTTTTCCAGGCGATCGAACCATCTGTGGTGCGCAGGGCGACCACAAAGGGATCGGACTGACCATCGCAGGAAACGATCAGTTTTCCGTCGCAGAGCACGGGCGACCCTCCATTTCCGTGGACAGGAGCGTAGGCGAGCGATGACTGGGTCCAGAGCACCGCACCGTCGGCGGCATTGAGACAGGCCGTGCCATCGTGGCCAAAATGCACATAGAGTTTGCCCTCCGAAATGATCGGCGTAGGCGAAGCAGGACTGTTTTTCTGATGGATCGGAGTCGCTTCTTTTCGGAAGATCTCGCGTTCCCAGAGGAGCGAGCCATCGGCGAGGGAGTGGGCGCGGGCACCGAGACGGACATCACCGCCCTGCTCGACGGCGGTCGTGAGAAAAATCATTCCGTCTGCCACCACGGGCGAGGACCATGCTTTCCCTGGGACATCGACCTTCCATCGGAAATCCTTGTCTCCTGCCCAGGTCACGGGAACGGTTGCGGTGGGGGCGTGGCCATCGGACGAGGGACCACGAAATTCCGGCCAAAAATCCTGCCCCCGACCAGCAAGGGGACCCAACGAAGTCAGAGCAAACATCGCAATTGCGGCGAGCCGTTTCATGGCGAGCATTCTAACCCACCGCTGCCCAGCGGCAAGACGGGAGAGCGGGAAGGGGCACTCGGATTTTGGCGATTTCATCCGAGCGAATCGCGGAAGGCGGTGAACTCGGCTTCGTCCATCTCGACGAGATGCGAAGCATCGGGAAATCGGCCCGCATGGACTTCGGCAACATACTCTCGGAAGGCAGCGATCCGCTCTTCCTGCAAGCGGCGATACTCCGCGAGGAAACGCCGGTAGGCTTTGGCGTGGCGGGGTAGGCGTTCGTCGTTTTCTCCGAGGATGTCGTCGGAGAATAGGAACTGGGTGTCGCACCCGGTTCCAGACCCGAGCGACATCAGGATCAAGGACGTATTCTGCGAAAGGAAGGAGGCCAAGCGATGAGGGACGACTTCCAATTCAGCGGCGTAGGCACCCGCGTTTTCGAGTTCCTTCATCTTGTTGAATAGCTGGCGTGCTTCGACCGCCGTCTTGCCGATGGCGCGGTAGTTGGTCCAGGTGACATGGCGTGGGACCAGGCCGAGATGGCCAACCACCGGGATCCCTTCCCGGGCCATTGCTTCAATGATCCAGGGACTCGCCGAACAATAGACCGAGCTGGCACCGAGTGCGAGGGCATGAAACCCGGCGCGGATGGCTTCCTCTCGCGAACAAAGGCCGTGTGGGGTCGATCCTGACAGGAAGCTGTCTGGAGCAGCCGCAACCAGCAAGGGAAAGCGGGCCTGGGCCTCTGGTGTGTCAAAGGGGCAGCTCAGCAGATCGACCTCGGCCGCTTCAGCGGCAGCAGCCTCCTCGGGAGACTTTACATGGATGTGGGTCAGGACGCGCTTTCCTTTGAGGAGGCGAAGATCGTGAACGGTGTAGCGTTTGCGGGGTCTGAGCATGGCCCAAGGCTAAAAATTTGCCGTGGCTCATGCAAGCGCGGAAACAGGGAACTCCTCCCCTGGATTCGCGCAGACTCACCCTTCTCGAAAGGAAATTGCCTCATCGATGAGGTCGGCCAACTCCCCCTCGCTCTCCGAGTGACGGATGGCCCGTTTCAAGCGGATGGGACGCTCCTCCCGCCCCGATCTTGCCTTACCTGAAGTCGGTGTGGTGGCAACGCCAAAGTCGTGTTTGAGAATTTCGTCCAACCCGATGCCTTCGGGGGCAATACCCCGTTCCACGCAGAGGGCACCTCCGGGGAGTGGGATGAGGCGCAATCTCGATTCGGCTGGAAATGTCCCCGCCACTTCCGCAGAGTGTGTGGCGACGATTCGACGAGAGGGGCGCGAGCCAGAAAGGGTTCGGAAATTCGGTATCAGTTGGCTGAGAAGGAGCGGGTGAAGTCCCGTCTCCGGCGTATCGAGGAAGAGCCAATCCGAGTCAATCGTCGCAGCAAGTCCCGTTTGCAGGAGGAGGTGGCTGAGTGACTCGCCGAGGCGACGGACGGGAACGGTCTCACCGTCGGAGCTGACGAAGGGGTTCTCTTCCCGAGAAAAGTCGATCCGCAGATTGGCAGGAGCGAGCAGCGAATCCCAGGTCTCCCGCAAGACCTGCCGGGCGTGCGGCGAATCGGCTTCAAAGTCTCGTTCCACCTGAGCAATCGTCTTCTCGCGGTTCTCCGCCTGTCGGAGAAAACGGTGAAAGGCCTCGCGTCGCTCGAGAAGAAGCTCTCGAAGGAAGGTTTCGAAATCGGGTGCCGGACGGCCTGCGATCCGATTGTGCGCCCTTTCCAACCAGAGAGAAACCGTTCCGTCCCGTTCGGGGAGAGCACCGGGAAGCAGATCGCCCGCCGCAAGGGCGAGGAATTCCTCACACGTCGGGGGATCTTCCGCGAGGCGCGGCCAGAGATCGCCTTCTTCGATCACTGGCCGAAAGAGATGTCCGAAAGTGCCTCCAAACGAACGCGCCACGTAGAAATCTTCTCCTTCGAGTTGGAATTTCCCGAGGAAATATCCGTCTCCCGATTCGATTCGCAACGGGGTCCCCGTGACGAACGCATGAATGCGGGCAAGCAGGGTGCTCTTGCCGCACCCGTTAGGTCCCATCAGGCAAAGCTCATCGAGGGCTTCGCCATTGTCGCGATGGGTCAGGTCAAGATCAAGGAAGGGCAATTGGTCATCCCGGAGAATGAGCAGGCGTTTCAGAACGGGAATGTCGGGCATGGTGACGGGAGGGTTCGGGAAATGAACGGCTGGGTCTGGCGTATTTCAACTGCCCATCACTTCGGGGGATCACCCCGCGCATCAGGAAAGGATCCCGTGTACGACGTTTCCGGACACATCCGTGAGACGGTAATCGCGTCCTCCGTGGAAGTAGGTCAGAGCCTCGTGATCGATGCCCATGAGATGAAGGAGAGTCGCGTGGAAATCGTGAATATCGACTTTGTCCTGTGTGGCGCGGTAGCCAAAGTCGTCGGTCGCTCCGTGGTGGTATCCAGGCTTTACGCCTGCTCCGGCGAGCCAGATCGTGAATCCGTGGGGATTGTGATCGCGACCGTTCTGGTGACGGCCGGTGACTCCGTCGAAAAATTCAAAGGTCGGGGTGCGGCCGAATTCACTGCCGCAGAGAACGAGCGTGTCTTCGAGCAGTCCGCGCACCTTGAGGTCGTGAAGGAGTCCCGCAATGGGCTTGTCAACGGCCCTGGCATTGCCGCGGTGGCCGTTCTCGAGATCGGAATGCTGGTCCCATAGATTGCCGTAGCGTGTGGTGGCGTGATTGATCGTGAGGTAGCGCACTCCGGCTTCGGCAAAGCGGCGTGCGAGGAGGAGGGCTCGACCGAATTCATCGGTGTGATCTTCGCCGATTCCATAGAGTTTCCGCGTCGCGGGCGATTCATTTTCGAGATCAAGCAATTCCGGTGCGGTCGTCTGCATGCGGAAGGCAAGTTCCATCTCGTCGATCTGCGGATCCGCGTCGTCGGCGGTTTCAAACTCGCGAAGAAAGCGGAGGTGGCGTTCCTGGGCGGAGAATCCGGGATCGAGATTCTCCCAGGCAAGACGTGGCGATTTTTTGTCGATCTGCGAGATCGAAGCTCCACCGAATTTCCCGGGAAGGAAGGCGGTGGGGCGGTTCGGATCGGTCGGAGTGATGTCAATGTAGGCGGGCAGGTTTTCATTCATCGCCCCGAGTCCGTAGACCAGCCAACTCCCGAGGGTTGGGCGGATTTCGATAGGTACGCCGGTGTGGAGGACACGCTTGGCGGTGACGTGGTCGTTGCTTGAATGATGCAGTGAATGGAGGAAACAGAGGTCGTCGACAAAGCGGGTGTTCACTTCGGGGAACAAGTCGCTCGCGAGGGTCCCGCTCTCGCCCCATCGTTTCCAGGGAAAGGGCGAGGGAATCACCGTGCCCTGTTTTGCGAAGGTGAAGCGCGGTGGGCGGATCGAGTCGGGCAGACGCTGGCCGGCGAATTTTGCGAGGGCCGACTTGTGATCGTAGGAGTCGAGCTGAGAAAGTCCCCCTTCGAGAAAAATGAAGAGAATTCGTTTTGCGGCAGCGCGGTGATGGAGCTTTGTCAGGGCAGGTGCAGTCGGGGCCGCGAGACCCTGTCGGGTCAAAAGGTCGGCGGCGGCGATCCCGCCAAGGCCGAGGAAACTTTTCCGCAGCCATTCACGGCGGCTGGACGGGTGAGATGCGCCCGGGCAGAGGTTGTGGGGACGGGGCTTCAAAGGGGCAAGGACGTGACTGGGATTGGTATTCGGAACGAGCAAGAAATGCTCGGGTGGATTACGGTACGACAGAGTCGAGTTTCTTCGAGGAGATTATCGTGGCCGGTGCGGAAGCACTCGCCGGGTGCTGCGAATCTTCCGATTCGGGGGGCGGCGTCGGGTCCGA
>CALDKL010000461.1 GCA_937898895.1 uncultured Verrucomicrobiae bacterium
GTGGAGCTTGTCGGTGCTGATGCCGATCTCGGCGCCGAAACCGAATTCGCCGCCGTCGGCGAAGCGGGTCGAGCAATTCCAGAAGACGCAGGCGCTGTCGACTTCGAGTTGGAACTTCGCCGCTGCGGCCTCGTCGCCCGTTACAATGGTGTCGGTGTGGTGCGAACCATAGTGGTTGATATGCGCGATGGCACCGTCGAGGTCGTCGACGACTTTGGCGGAGAGGATGTAGTCGAGGTACTCGGTGGTCCAGTCGGCTTCGGTCGCGGGAACCACGGAGGCGTTTCCGGCGAACCGGCAGAATTCTTCATCTCCGCGCACTTCGACTCCTTTTGAAACGAGGGTTGCGACGATTCGGGGAACAAAGGTCGAAGCAATCGCGCGATGGACGAGAAGGGTCTCGGCGGCGTTGCAGCCGGAGGGTTTCTGGACCTTCGAATTGACGGCGATGGCCTCGGCCATTTCGGGATCGGCACTCGCATCGACGAAGACATGGCAGATGCCGTCGTAGTGCTTGATGACGGGCATACGGGCCATGCTGACGACGGCCTCGATGAGGCTCGCTCCGCCTCGCGGGATGATGAGGTCGAGCCAGCGGTCCATCTCACAGAGGTGGCGCACGCTCTCGCGATCCGTGAAGGGGATGAGTTGGATGCTGTGGTCAGGCAGGCCGACGGGGGCACCGCCTTCCTGGAGGGCTGCGGCGATGGCGCGATTCGAGTGGATCGCCTCTTTGCCTCCGCGAAGGATCGTGGCGTTGCCCGTTTTGAAGCAAAGCACGGCCGCGTCGGCGGTGACATTGGGCCGACTCTCGAAAATGATGCCGATGACGCCGATAGGAGTCCGCTTTTTCTGAAGGCGCAATCCGTTGGGGCGCGTCCACTCCCGCAGGACTTCGCCAATGGGATCGTGGAGGGCTGCGACCTCGCGAATGCCGTTTGCCATCGCCGCGATGCGGGCCGAATCGAGGCGGAGACGATCCTGCATCGCCGCGCTCAGTCCCGCCTCACTCGCGGCGGCGAGATCGAGGGCGTTCGCCGCGAGGATTTCCGATTCGCGTGCGACGAGGGCGTCTGCCATGGCGAGGAGGATGGCATTCTTCTCGGGCGTGGAGAGTTTTGTCAGGGCGTGAGAGGCGGCGCGGGCCTGTTCGCCCATCTGGCGCACCTCGCGGGCGATATCGGCAGAGGTCATTGAACGATTGTCAGGAGGGAAGGAGGGTGGATTTCGGCTTCGCCAGGAAGCGGGTGGCGATGCCTCCGCCAGTGACGAGATCGGGGAGTTGCTCGGGCTTGAGCCCGCTTGCGATGAGCGTCTCGACCCCCGCATTTACCGCCGCCTCGACGGCACGGAGCTTGCTCGCCATTCCTCCGACAGAGAGCGCCCCCTTTTCATCACGGGCAAAATGGAGGACGGACTCGATGTCCTCGACATGAGTGATAATATCGTCTTCCGAGACCGAGTCGGGACCGGTGAGACCCGGGACGCTGGTCAGGAGGATGAGCATTTCTGCCTGCGCGAGTCGTGCGACAATGGAAGAAAGGGTGTCATTGTCACCGACTTTTAACTCATAGACCGAGACCGAATCGTTCTCGTTCATGATCGGGACGACGCCGCGATGGGCGAGGATGGCATTGAGCGTCGCGAGCACATTGCCGCTGCGGCGTTCGTCCTGGAGATCCTCGTGGGTGACGAGGAGTTGGGCCACGTTCAGGCCGTGATGGCCGAATTGGCTCTCGTAGAGATGCATGAGCCGAGCCTGTCCGGCGGCGGCGCAGGCCTGAAGCATCTCGATCTCGCCGGGGCGTCGATCGAGTCCAAAGGCGGGAAGGCCAGCCCCGACCGCTCCCGAGGACACGACGATGACTTCGTGCCCGGCGGCATGAATGTCGGCGATGGCCTGGGCGAGACGGGCGATCATGGCATGGTGAATGCCGCCGCTGGCGTTCCGCGTCAGAACGCCGGTGCCAATCTTGATGACGATGCGTTTTCCGGTCTTTGCCGAGGACATGTCTGAGAATGCTCCGTGGGACCCGTTCCCGGGATGGGAGCGGGTGGGACGATAGGTTCTCGGCGGGAGGGTGTAAAGTGCAAAGGGATCTTCATCCGGGCGATGCGGACGTGGGTGGCGGTGGTGACGTTCTTGCAGAAGCTGGGGTGGCCATCGATCCGCGTCCTCGTCGTCGGCGAGGCTCCGGCGCGGCAGTTGAAATCGATGCCGACCTCGAAGGTCTTGCGTTGGCGTTGCGCAGGGAGCCGAAGGTGTAGGAGCGGTTGACGATCCTGCCATCCATCCGAGTTGCTTGAGCCCGGCGCACAACGATTTCACGATAGCGGCTTTCTCGGGTGTCTCGTCCGGCCTTTTGGCGCGGAGGTGACGGTAGATCTGGTTCTTCTGGCGACGGACTGTGATGGGTTCGGCGGAGGCGTTCTGTGGCATCGTGCGCAGTAGCAGTGCCACTCGCGACGGTTCAAGAAAAACAAATTCTGTCGCTTCGATCCGGTGCTGTTGTTGAACAGGATGGAAAAAAAGAAGCGGTCCCGAAAGCGCGCAGTCGCACGAAATTTTCGTGCTGA
>CALDKL010000462.1 GCA_937898895.1 uncultured Verrucomicrobiae bacterium
TTGCCTCACCTCCGGCGACAAAACCTCCGTCGGCGGAGGTGGCGAACCGCCCACGTGTCCAAGCGAATGTCGACTGGCTTTGTTGCCCTGCGCCCGCCGTACCGGGTCAATACTCGACGGTGAGACCGAAGTGCAGGCGACCGTCCGCCATCCCGGTCTCGTCGACCCCGCTGGTTTGGAGGACCCACCCGTAGGCGGCACGAAGGTGGGCGGTCTCTCCCACACGGCAGGTGAAGCCAAACCCGGCGCTCTGGAGGCCGGGCGAAAGTTCTCCGGGCAGGGGATCGGAGTTTTCGAGGGCGGCTCCGTCGTAGAAAAACAAAGCATTCCATTCGTCGCGGCATTCCGGATGGAAACAACCCAGCAAGGGGAAGGAAGGGGAGAGCAGCTCGAGATTGAGGATCGCTCCGGAGTCGCCGCGAGTGAAATTTTCATCGAAACCGCGCACCGTCAGGTAGCCGCCGGCGAGAAGTTGTTCCGTCGAAAGGAGTCGTTCGTCGGTGAGGTGCCCCCGGGCGCGCAGGATGAGATTCCATTCTGCGGGCAGACGGATGCCTCGCTCGATTTCGGCGTAGCCATACACGTATTCGGCGGAAGCTCCCTGGCGCAGGGCACCAAAACTGAGGTCATCGTTGTGATTGAGCACGTTGCCGGGCGACCAGACCGAGCCGAGGGAAACGAGATTGTAGCCCAGTTTGTCCCGCCAGGTGGCGTCCCAGGCGGCACGGAACTGGAAGATCTCGGCGCTCGAGGCAATGGCATTGAAGCCGCCGAAGATGAGGTCCGTGTTGGTGCTCTTCCAGTCGATTCCCATCGCAAACTCTTGGCGAAGTTCCCGAAAGACGCCAAGGCGGGGCAGGGGAATGACATAGTGGAGCGCGGCCTCGAGATTTTCGCCCCCGAGACCGAATGCGGCAGGGGTGGATGGGGCCACCGGAGTGTCGGAAAAAACCGCCGCTCCGAGAAAGCGCAGTTCGTGACGCCAGGGAAGGAAGGCCCGGTAGATCGCGGTATGGGATTCGAGGGTTTCGAAATCGAGATCGGCACCGTATTGGTAGCCGAGCGATTGCTCGCCATCGAGAGGGTTGAGCCAGTTGAATCCCGCGGACCATTCGTTCTCGCCGGTGAGGGACACGCCGGTATTGGCGAGACCGACATACGCGGTGAAGGGATCTTCTTCAATCGTGTCGAGGACCACATCCGAGGTGCCGTCGACGTGGCCTCGCTCGTAAATCAGGTTGACCTGGCGGAGGGGATTGCGATTGAGCCAATCGAGGTCGCCCTCGAGGATACGGCGGTCGATGCGGTCGCCGGGCGCGAGGCGGATCTGGTGTTTCAGGTAGGCGGGGTCGGAGTGGACGACATCGTTGATCCTCACTTCTCCGAGGAGGGCTTCGCGCACGACGATCTGCACCCGGCCAGTGGTGATGTTCTGCTCGGGAAAATAGACATCCACGATGGGGAAATTCTCATCGCGCCAGGCTTCGATGACGGTTTTGGCGAGATCGGCGAGCAGGGCCATGGAGAGCGGCTTGCCGAGGAAGGGTTCGAGGGTGGCGACGAGGTCTGCGGGGGCGTTGACTCCGGAGACGATTTCGATGGGAACGGTCTTGTCGAGGGCCTCGGAGGCGGCCTGATCCTGATGGGGAATGAGCCGAATGGCAGCGAGATCGACGCCGAAGGGGGTGGTGTCGGGCGTTGGCTCCGCCTCGGTCTCGCCCGGTTCGCGCGGCGTCACCGTGGTATCGAAACCTCCGCCCAGGTGGGGAACAATGGCGGAGCGCTGTGCCTTTGCTTTGTCGAGAGGGCCGCTTTGGGCGAAAAGACTCGCCGCCGTGACACTGCACACGACGGTGGCGAGCAAGGAAAGGAGGGCGGCGCGAGGTGGAGTCATCAGAGCTGGCTCAGTTTCCGTTTCCTCCGGCGATTGCGGCATCGAGTTCGGCCTGCGCGGCATCCCCGAGCGAGTCGGCGAAGAGCGCCACGACGTTCGCCGGGGAGGGCGATCCGTCGAGAGCGATGGAGACGATCCCGTCGACTCCCGTGATCGAGAGGGTCATCGTCACGCCGATTGCTCCGGACAGTTCGGCAGCGGCGGCGACGGAGAGGCTTTCCTGGAGCAATGTCAGGAGGGCCGGGTCGACCGGTGCACCGGAGAGGTCGATGGCGTAGGGGCCGTCGGGATTGAACAGAAAGATGGGACCGTCAAAACCGATTGCGGCAGCCAGTTCGAGGTTGGCTTCGACGCCAAGATTTTCGCGGAGGGCGGCGAGGCCCAGGTTCGAGGGGTTGAGTCCGGATCCATCAAGGGAGAAGGGACGCAGGACGAGGTAGCTGTTTCCGTCGACCGAGGCGATCACGGCCTGGGCGGCGATGGCCGCCTGTCCTGCGAGGGCAGCGGAAAAGGCCCCGCCGAGAGCGGCGAGGGGCGATTGGAGAGGATTCGGAGAGGCGGTATTGAACCGGTTCTCCGTCTGAAAATTCTGGCCGGTGTTGAGGTCGGGTCCGCTGCCGACTTGATTCACCTCGGTCTGCAGAAGGTCTCCGCTGTCAGATTCTCCGGGACGGGGTGCGTCGAATCGGAAGTGGTGGACGTTCCCGATGGGATTTGCCTGGTTCAGCGAGGTGACTCCGGGGAGGTTCAGGGTATTGTAGCCCGTTCCCCCATGCAGGAACTGGGCGTAGGAAAAAAAGTCGCTGTTGACCGTGTTGTTGCCGGGGCCGAGGTAGAGGCGCAGGGCTTCGAAGTTGTTGAAGCGGTAACGCGGATTGCGCGAAACCCGATTGGCGGAGAGCTGGTAGGTGTGATCGCCGGGGAGGTTCGAGTCGTCGATCTCGATAAGGTCGGCACCGGGCCCCCCGTCGACCCATGCGATGGTGGTTTGGTCGAGGAAGCGGAATTGATCCACTCCCGCAGAGCCGAGGATGCGCTCGATCTCATTGAATTTCCGACCGATTCCGGATGCCGTATTCGGGCCAATGTTGACGGTGACGGCGCGGCCAAAGGCGGAATAGTCCAGTGTGTCGGCTAGACCGTCGCCTCCCGAAAGCCGCCCGCGAAGACTCCCGCCGGGTTCGAAGGCAAAGGTGTCGGACCCTGGCCCGCCGCGGAGACTTTCAAAACCGGTGACCTGGAAATCGGGGGTATTGAAACGGTCCGGACCATCGATCCGATACCGGGTGGCAGCCTCAGGCCCCACCCAATGATCGAGATTCGAGCGAGAACCCCGGAATCGGGTTAGTCCGGAAAAGCCGCCCGGAAGCGTGCTCGCCGTGGAAGTGGTCAGATTGACGAAGACTGGCCCACCGTAGAGGGAATAGTCGAGCAGGTTGTCTGCCGAGGAGGGAATACTGTCGGCCGTGAGAAAACCGCGCCATCGGGAGCCGGGCAGAAAGACAAAGCGATCCGCGAGGGGGCCGGCGATGAGGTTTTCAAACCCTCGCACCGAAATCCCGGCGACTTGCATCGCATCGAGGCCCTTGAAAACGTAGGTCGATTCCGCAGTGGGGCCGGTGACCGTGTCGGTGGCTCCGGAGCCGACAAAAGACGTGACATTGCCAATGTCTCCCCCGATGCCGGGGGCGGTGTCGGGAGCGAAGCCGGAGGTGAGGTCGAGGGAGATGGCGCTGCCATAGTCCGAGTAGTCGAGGGTGTTGAACCCGCCGCCGCCATCGAGATTGCCGTCGAGAGTGGCGCTCCCGACAAAGGCAAAGACATCATGGCCACCTCCGCCAAGCACGTTTTCAAACTGGGAAAAGGCCGTCGCCCCGACCCGGAACGCATTGGGTCCGGTGAATCGGTAGTTCGCCGCAGTGGCCGGACCGCGCAGGAGATCCTCGGGCGAACCCGTCCCGGTGACCTGCTCGATTGCGATGAGGTCGGCCATGTCGAGATCGATTTCGGAACCCATGTATCCGGCAAAGGTCAGATGGTCTCCGAGGCCGGGGCTGCCCCAATAACGGACTCGGTCTCCGGCAATCGGCAGCGCATTGACCGTGGCCACGCCGTTGAAGATCAGATTGATGCCACCGTAGTTCGCGGTGATCGGCGCGCCGATGTGGAGATTGTTTCCCGTGATGAAAATGTTGCCAATTCCGGAGCTGACTTCGCCTTGCACCAATACGTCGCCGGGATCGGCCTGGACCACCACGTTGCCGGCCGCGAGCAGCTCGCGCTGCACGGTGACAGGACCACCTCGGGAGGCGACGTCGACCAGGCTGGCGTTGGCTCCGCCGAGGAGGGCGGAGGGGTTTCCAAGGGAAACGCCGTTGGCGTTGTTGCCCGTACCCTTCACCTTTGCCAAGCCAGATCCGAGGACCGCGAGATCGCCCGTGTAGTTTCCCAACATGACCCCGATCCCGAGGCTCCCGCCGGCGTAACCGTCGAGCGCCATCTCGCCGTCCGTCATCTGGATGCGAGCCCCGTTGTCCAACTGAATGCCATCGATTTCATTGAACCCGGCTCCTCCTTCGCCGAAGAGTGAAACGTTCCCATCGGAGGCCACCTGGATGAGTCCGCCGGTGAAGAGGATGCCCCGGTTGCGTTGGCCGTAGGAATCACCGCCTCCGGTGCCTTCCACCCGGATCGAACGCCTCGCCGAGGAGAGGATTGTGTCGGTATTGGAGATGTGGATTCCGACACTGTCGCTCGAGCCTGGTCCACCGTGGCCGATCAGTTCGATCCCGTCCGCATTGGACAAGGAATCGGTGGAGGAGATCACCGTTCCGCCCCCGATGCGAATGCCGTGCTGCCCGACCGTGCCACTGCCGCCCCGTCCGGACAAGCGCATTGTGCCTGCGCCCGTCACGGAGAGGGAGGCCCCGTCGAGATCGATCCCGACGAAGTCCCCTGGGGTCGGCGTGCTCTGCTGGTTGGCGGAGAGTCCGATGTCGCCGTCCGCCGTCGTGATGCTGGCTCCCAGGGCGAGATGGATGGACCGCGCCGCCGTCGCATGAAACGATCCCGCGCCGGTGGCAATAATGGTCGCGTCGGAATCCATGAGGAAGTCGTTGTCGGCATAAAAACTGAGGTTGTTGGCGGTGGCCCACATGATTGTGGCCGAGCTGTCCATAAAGAGGTTGCCGGCGTCGGAACCCGCGCTCGCGGTGGTCACGATGAGACTGCCGGTCGAGGTGAGGAAGTCGCTGATGTCGCCCGCGTAGAGGACATTCTGGCTGGCCGGACTGGAGGCAATGTCGCCGCCCGGATTCCCGCCGAGGATCGCGACATTGATCGGGTCGTAGAGCAGGGTGCCGGGGGTGCCCTGCGCGGCGGACAGGTCGATCCGTCCGGTGAGCCGGTCCAGCGTGACGGAGTTCTTTCCGGACAGTTCCACAAAACCGCCATTTCCTCCGAGTGCCCCGCCCCGGGCCGCGATCTGGCCGTCGAAAGTGAGAGAGCCGTCCGCGAAGAGGATCACCCGGCCTCCGTTGCCGAGGGTGCGGGCGCTTGCGGAAAAGAGGGTGCCGTGGCCGACGACAAGATTGTCTGCATTGGCAAAATGCGGATCTTCGCCGCGTTCTCCGCCCCCGACCCTCGTGATCCCGCCCGAGGTGGCCCCATCGTTGAGGATCAGAGTCTCCGGGAAAACTTCGATCTCGCGCCCGAGAAGAGTGATTTCGCCTCCGCTCGCGTCTCCTGAGGCATCGATGGTGCCCCCGACTCCGGTGGTGCCGCCTGTGCCGGAGTCCACCCGGATACGGCCGCCGCTTCCGTCGGTGCGTTTGGCTTGCAGCGTGCCCGTCGTGCGGATCTTGCCGCCGCCTGCGCTGAGAAAAATCTGACCTCCGCGACGGGAGATTCCGGTCGCAGCGACGCGGCCTTCGTTCTTCACGGCGATGCCGTAGACGTTGCCGCCGTGGGCCTTCAATTCGGCGATGTTCGCCTCGATTTCTCCGGTGTTGGTGACGCCTTCCGCCTTCTTCGATCCTCCGGTCCCCCGGACAAAGACTCGCTCTTCTCCGGAGTCGGCGAGGAGGATATCGTTGCCTGCTGTGAGAGCCGCGTTGCCTCGAGGGGCGCGGATCGATCCCACATTCGCCGCCGATGCGCCCATCAGGACGACATCTCCGTCGAAGGCGCTGATCGAGCCGAGATTGACGACGGCAGCGTCGGACGCACCCGTGAAGCGCATGGATCTGCCCCGAAGAAAGGCCCGGTCGCCTGGATCGAGGGTCGAGGCGACAAAACCCGCCACATCCACCGATCCGTTCGGGCCGATGAGGATGCCGTTGGGATTGATGAGATAGACCCGTCCGTTGGCTCGCAGCATCCCTTCGATTTGGGTGGCGGAATCGCCGCGAACGCGGTTCAGCACGGCAGCGGAAGCACCCGGTTGGATGAATTGGGTGAGATCGCCCCGATCAATCGAGAAGGACTGCCAGTCGATCACGGCACGCTGCGAGGTCTGCCGGATCTGCAAGTGTCCGGGACGGTTTCGGATGCTGATTTGTCCCTGTCGCACTGCCGGGCCTCGGGGATTGGCCAGGGCGAAGGGGGCAAGAGAGAGGAGCAAGGCGAGCAGACTCGCCGTGATTCGACAGGGAAGGGGCACTGGAGAGCCTTGGGTCATCGGTCCGAGAGGCATCCGGGTCGTGTCCGGAGGCAAGAGAGAGGTCAGTTTGGCTGGTTCGGGAGGATCTCCACTTTGCCTTCTTTCACCTGGGCATAACCCTTGCCGTTTTCCACGACGACGGCGTAGTAGGTGCCGCGTGCCGCCGCGATGCCGCTGGGAGTCTTGATTTTGAAATCCATTTCCGCCCCGGCCCCCGGTTTCAGGAGGGCTCCGAGACTGCCGTTTTTGACATCGAGAGTGACTTTGGGCGGAGTGGCAGTCTCGACGATCTCTGCGATCACCACGGAGGAGTTCGCCCCGATGCGGATGGCTGACTTGGCTGTCATCACGATGACGACACGAGCCCCCGCGCCTGTCGTGATGGTGCTGCCGACGGCGACGAGATCCCCTGCGGCGAGGGCCGCGGCGGCTCCTCCGGGCGGAGTGACTTTGACCTCGCCGACAGAGACGGTGACTTTGCCGCTCTTGGGAGCATCGTTTTGGGAGGTGGCCACGGAGGGAAGGAGCAGCC
>CALDKL010000463.1 GCA_937898895.1 uncultured Verrucomicrobiae bacterium
TTGCTGCGTTCATTCCCACTGACGTCCGTTCGATCACCGACGTTCAGATCTATCTGTAAACCGACTTGTTCTACCAGGGGATTCGCCCCGCCATTTCCGTCGGTCTCTCCGTGAGCCGGGTCGGCTCTGCGGCCCAGACGAAGGCGATCAAGAAAGTCTCGGGAACGACCAAGCTCGACCTCGCCCAGTTCCGCGAACTGCAGGCCTTCGCGCAATTCGGATCCGACCTCGACGAGAAAACCAAGGCGCAGATCGAGCGCGGCCAGCGCATCGTCGAATTGTTCAAACAATCCCAGTACAAACCCCTCCCGATGGAAGTGGAGGTCGCCCTGCTCTGGGCGATGCAAAATGGCTACTTCGACAATGTTCCTGTCAAGAGCATCAAGGACTGCCAGGCGAAGATGGAGGAATTCCTCACCTCTCGAAAAGAGGCCATCCTCGCGAAGATCCGCGACGAAAAAGCCCTCAGCGACGGAATCGTTTCCGAACTGAAACAAGCCATCGAGGACTTCAAGTCGGGCTACAAGGCCTGAAACGAACGAAGCGACCGATAGTCCGCAACGACCATGGCAAACCTCCGCGACATCCGCCGACGCATCAAGTCGGTCAAAAACACGGCCCAGATCACCAAGGCCATGCAGTTGGTTGCGGCGTCAAAAATGAAGAAGGCCCAAGACCAGGCCACTTCGGGTCGTTCCTACGCCGATCTCCTCAATCGGGTACTCAACAATCTCAGCGAGTACACCTCTGCCGAAGAACATCCTCTCCTCCGGGATGAGAAGGGAGGCGCAGACCTCGTCATCCTGGTGACCACGGACAAGGGACTGTGTGGGCCACTCAATACGAACCTCCTCCGCCTCGTCATGGAGCAGGCGTCTCCGGACGCTGTATTCATCACCATTGGCAACAAGGGACGCCAGGCAATGGTGCGTCAGAAGCGGCAGATTCTCGCGGATTTCAGTGTAAAGGATCCCGTCAGCTTCGCCGAGACGAAACTCGTCTCCGACTTTGTCATGGAACGATTCCTCTCTGGGGAGTTCAACCGGGTTCGGGTGGCGTTCACCAACTTTGTCAACACGATCAAGCAGGTTCCGCACCTCGAGACCCTGCTTCCCATCTGTCCCATTGAACTGAGCGGGAAGAAGGAATTCAGCGGCATGGGCCGGACAGAGGCTCCTGGAGTTTCCGGTGGCCCGGAATACGGTGGATATCTCTTCGAACCCAGCGCTCGCGATGTGCTTGACACCGTGGTTCCGCAGTATGTCGGATATCAGCTCCTCCAGATGATTCTCGAATCCCGCGCCTCGGAACACAGTGCGCGAATGGTGGCGATGAAATCCGCCACGGACAACGCGAAACAGATGATCAAGGATCTCACCCTCGATTACAACAAGCAGCGCCAGGCGGCCATCACCTCCGAGCTGCTCGAGATCACCACGGCGATGCGTGCCCTCGAGTGATCCCCCGCAACCGCCAATCCTTTCAAAACCAGAAACCGCAATCCCTCAACGAGCAGGAGCCAAATCAAGATGAGCAACGTAGGAACCATCGTCCAGATCATCGGGCCGGTCGTCGACGCCGACTTTTCCCAAGCCGGGAAACTTCCCGAGATCTACAACGCCCTCGAAGTGACCTTCGATGTAAACGGAGAGAGCACCCGGCTCGTGCTCGAGGTGCAGCAGCACCTCGGCGACGGTTGGGTTCGTGCCGTGGCCATGTCGACCACGGAAGGCCTCAAGCGTGGACTCAAGATCACGGATACGGGTCTCCCCATCTCCGTTCCGGTTGGTGAAGGGGTACTCGGCCGCATTTTCAACGTCACCGGGAATCCCGTCGATGAGCGGGGTCCGGTCGATGCGGTCAAGACCTATCCGATTCACCGCCCCGCCCCCGCTCTCGTCGATCAAGCGACCTCGGCGGAGATCCTCGAGACCGGCATCAAGGTGATCGACCTCATTTGTCCCTTCACCAAGGGGGGCAAAGTCGGAGCCTTCGGTGGTGCCGGTGTCGGCAAGACCGTCGTCATCATGGAGCTGATCAACAACATCGCGAAGGAGCACGGGGGATACTCCATCTTCGCGGGCGTGGGTGAGCGGACTCGTGAAGGCAACGACCTGTATTGGGAAATGAGCGAGGCTGGCGTCATCGACCAGAAGGACCTCTCGAAGTCCAAAGTGGCTCTCGTCTACGGTCAGATGAATGAACCGCCAGGGGCCCGTCTCCGCGTCGCCCTTTCCGCTCTTGCCATGGCGGAGTACTTCCGCGACGAGAAGAATCAGGACGTGCTTCTCTTTGTCGACAACGTCTTCCGGTTTTCGCAGGCAGGCTCGGAGGTCTCCGCCCTCCTTGGCCGCACGCCTTCTGCGGTGGGCTATCAGCCCACGCTCGCCTCGGAAATGGCGCAACTTCAGGAACGGATCACCTCGACGAAGAAAGGTTCGATCACCTCTTTCCAGGCCGTCTATGTGCCTGCGGACGACTTGACCGACCCGGCCCCCGCGAACACCTTCGCCCACCTCGACTCCACCGTCGTGCTGGAGCGTTCCCTCGCCGAGCTTGGCATTTACCCGGCAGTGGACCCGCTTGCCTCGACCTCGACGGCGCTGGCTCCCGACGTCGTTGGTCAGGAACATTACGAAGTTGCCCGCGGCGTCCAAAACGTGCTGCAGCGCTACAAGGATCTCCAGGACATCATCGCGATTCTCGGAATGGATGAACTCAATCCCGAGCAGAAGCTGGTCGTGTTCCGGGCTCGCAAGATCCAGAAGTTCCTCAGCCAGCCCTTCAGCGTGGCCCAGGTGTTCACCGGGATCGAGGGAGTCTACGTGCCGGTGGCTGAGACCGTCCGTGGCTTCAAGGAGATTCTCGAAGGTCGCCACGACGAGGTGCCGGAAAACAATTTCTACATGAAGGGTGGCATCGACTCGGTCGAAAAATAAGCGACTCGTTGGCACAGCCTGAGCGATCTTTGACCCCTGACCCGTGACTCCCCGATGCGACTGAATATCGTCACTCCCGAGAAACTCGCGTTCTCCGACGAGATCGACAGTGTCGTCGTTCCCGGCGGCGAGGGCGAATTGGGTATCCTGCCCGCCCACGCTCCGATCGTGACCACCCTGCGACCTGGGGAACTCCGCTATCTCAAGGCAGGTCAGGAGACCTCGTTGGCGATCGGAACCGGGATCGTGGAGGTTTCGAATGATTGTGTTTCGGTGCTCACCGACATGGCCCTGGGGGCTGAGGAGATCGATGAGACGGCAGTCGAGAAAGCCATTGAAGCGGCCCAGAAGGCGATGTCCGAGAAGCTGCTTCCCGAGGATGTCGCTGCAGCACAACTCGCCCTCCAGAAGTCTTTGACGCAGCTTCACATCAAGCGTCGTCGCCACTTCTGATCGAAATTCGCGGAAGGTGGACGGGGTTGATTTTCCATTCGCCTAGCTCGGGTCTGTGGCCGTGATTGGCGGGGAGATTCGCTTCCTCCCTTCCCATGAACGGGCCGTATCGTTTTCTGGTTTCTCTCGACTGGCTGGTTTTCGCCGGAGGACTGACGCTTGTCTTGTTCCTTCCTGCACTTGCCCGTCGGTTGTTTCGGGAGATGAGGCGGGAGCAATACGGAACCACCCGGACTCGTTCCTGGTTCGCGGCCGGACTCACCCTCGTCGCGAATGAATGGGGTGGGGCGGCTCTGGTGATCATTCCCGCGCTCGTGACTGCATTGAGGGGAAATCTGACCTTGATCCAGTGGGCGGCGGGAGTCTGGTTGGCCCGTGGAATTCTTGCGATAGCCTTCGTCGGCCCAATCCGACGCGAGGCTGAGGGTGACCCCTTCGTTTTTCTCGAGCGTCGACTCGGGCGAGGGGCCAGGTGGCTCGCCGAGGGGTTGAGTCTCGTTGCGAGTCTCATCGTGCAGAGTGT
>CALDKL010000464.1 GCA_937898895.1 uncultured Verrucomicrobiae bacterium
TGGGGTAACCTGTGGGGGTTCGAGTCCCCCCTCGAGCATTCTCCCGGCAAGGGCCTCTCTCTCCAGCCCGCCGCGCCTGTGAGCACTCCCTCCAACGATTCCCCGACAGCGATCCTGCTGATCTTTTGTCCCGACCGCGCTGGCATCGTCGCCGCTCTGTCCACGTTTCTATACGAAAATCAGGGAAACATCGTCGATATCGACCAGCATGTGGAACGGGAGGAAGACGCCTTCTTCATGCGCGTGGAGTGGGAACTCGCAGGCTTCGCGATTCCGCGCGGAGAGCTTGCGGAGGCTCTCGCTCCGCTGGCGGAGCGTTTTGCGATGCGCTGGGATCTGCATTTCTCCGACATCGTCCCTCGCGCGGCGCTTTTTGTGACAAAGGAAAATCACTGTTTCTACGACCTCCTCTCGCGTCACGAAAGCGGCGAGCTTCGCATGGACATCCCCATGATCGTGAGCAACCGAACGGATCTCGGGCCGGTGGCGGAGCGTTTCGGCATTCCGTTCCGGCACTTCCCCATTTCAAAGGAAACCAAGGGGGAGCAGGAGCGGGCCGAGATTGCGATGTTGCGGGAAGAGGGAGTCGATCTGGTCATTCTCGCGCGCTACATGCAGGTCCTCAGTCCGCTGATGACGGAGGCGTTCCCGCACCGCATCATCAATATCCACCACTCCTTCCTCCCCGCCTTTCCGGGGGCGCGCCCCTATCATTCCGCCCACAGGCGTGGGGTGAAGCTCGTCGGTGCGACAAGTCACTATGTCACTGAAGACCTCGACGAGGGCCCCATCATCGCGCAGGGAGTGACCCCGGTTTCGCATCGCGATTCGGTGCAGGATTTCATCCGAAAGGGTCGGGCGCTCGAGCAGACCGTGTTGAGTCGGGCGGTCTGGCTGCATCTCAACCGACGCACCCTCGTTCACGCCAACCGCACCATTGTATTTGGTTAGTGTTGCTCGCTTTTTTCGCAAACCAGCGCCCCCCATTTTCGCCGACCATGTCGACCCGCTTTCAGACTCTGCCAGGATTTCGCGATTTCTTTCCGGAGGATTGTGCCGCGAGGAATCACGTCTTCGATATCTGGCGCCGGGTGGCGCGGCGGTATGGCTTCGTGGAATACGAAGGCCCTCTCCTCGAGCCCACCGATCTCTACCGTCGAAAGAGCGGGGCGGAGATCGTGAACCAGCTCTTCTGTTTTGCCGACAAGGGAGAGCGCGATGTCTCGATGCGTCCCGAACTGACGCCGACCCTCGCGCGCATGGCCGCCGCGAGACAGCGGGATTTTCGCAAGCCTCTGCGATGGTTTTCGATCGGGCAGTTTTTCCGCTACGAAAAACACCAGAAGGGGCGAGGGCGCGAGTTTTATCAGTTCAACTGCGACATTCTCGGAGAAGAATCGGTCCTCGCCGACGCCGAACTCATCGCCCTCGCGATTGATCTGATGAGAGAGTTCGGGTTCACCGAACGCGATTTCCGCATCCGCGTGAGCGACCGCAACGCCTGGGTTGGATTTGCCTCGGCGAGGGGGCACGATGAGGCGGGGATGGCGACGTTATTGCAGATCATCGACAAAATGGAGCGGACCCCGGAAGAAAAGGTGGTCGAGCAACTGGGTGCCTTGGGGATTCGACGGGAGGAGGTCCGTGCCTTCATCGCTTCCGGTGCGGAGGCCTCGCCCGCCCTCGGGCGCATCCTCGCCGATCTCGCCGCGCGGGGACTGGCGGACTTTGTCGAGGTCGATCTGGGCATCGTGCGGGGACTCGCCTATTACACGGGGCCCGTGTTCGAGATCTTCGATATCGGAAAGGGCATGCGTGCCGTGGCCGGTGGGGGTCGCTACGATCAGCTCATCGGGCTCATCGGCGGGGTGGAGATGGCGGCGTGCGGCTTTGCGATGGGGGACATGGTGATCTCGGACCTGATCCGCGAGGTGCCGGGCCCTGCTGCACGACTTGCCGCAGCGGTGTCCGAGAGCGCCCGGGTGGATGTCTGTCTCGTCCTCGCCGATCCATCGAAGGAATCCGAAGCCGCCCGGGTCGCCCAGGATCTCCGGGCCGAGGGGTATCGCGTCCTTTCCCCACTCACTCCCACCAAGGTGGCGCGTCAATTCCAGGCGGCCGAACAGTCGGGAGCCCGCCACGCCGTGATTGTGGGTGCGGAATTTCCCGATCTCACCGTGCGGGATCTCTCCACCCGATCCGAGCGAACGATCCCGTGCTCCGAAATCGTCGCAAGCCTCCGCTGAGGCGGAGCACGTGGCCCGATTGGACTATCCTCGCAGCGGGACTTTTTGGTTTCGGAAAGGATCGGATCGGTTACAGTTGCGAAATCCGGCCCGAGAGTGGCCTGTGAGCGCCATGAACAAGACGACCGCCTTCCTCTTTTTCGGAATCATTCTCGTCGGTCTCGCGATCTCTCTGTATACCCTGAAGGGATGCGGTGAGAAATCCCAGGGACCGCCTGTGGCGCTCGCTGATTTGCCCGGTGCTCCGCCGAAGGGATCGTCGGCAGGCCCCGGTCAGTCTCCCGCTCCCGAGTCGGGGAAACCAACTTCGGAAAAGGCGTCTCCGGCAGCGAAACCGAACATGACTGCGCCAGGAGCGGAGCAGCCGACTCCCCGGAACCCGCCCTCGCCCCCAGGGTCCGCATCGGCAGCGGGATCTTCCCTTTTCAAATCTCCTGAAGCAGCCATGGCGGCCCTCGCCGGGGCTATCGGGGCAAGAGACTACAAGCGTTTCGCGACGATGGTTGGTCCGGATGGCATACCGGAGGCGGATCGCGAAGCGGTGAAGGCTCTCGTCGAGAATCCCGACCTGAAACTCGATTCGGGCAAACCCCAGGTCGAGATTTCCAAGTCGACGGATGGGTTGCGATGGGCTTTCAATTTTGTGCCGACAGCAGCAACGGCAGCGCCAACGGCAGCGGCAACGCCTGGCGACGGAGAGGGGCGGCAACTGTACGTCGATCTCAAGGCGATGCCGGATACCACAGTCGATGTCTCCAAGGTCAGTCTTCCGCTCGAACTCGGCGGGACTCGCGGGACGCAGGCGGCCCCGCCGTCCGGACCCGCTTCGGCCGCGATGCCCGCTGCCGCCACTGCCGATGCCCTGACGGTGGCCCACGCCTTTTCCAAGGCAGTGATCCGGCGAGACTACAAATCCGCCCGGGAATTGGCCGATCCCGGCACGGTGACCGACGAGCGGGTCGCGGCCCTCATGATCGCCGTGGAAGAAGGCAAGTTTGCCCTGAAGGAAGATCGTCCCCTCGTGGTGACGCTTTCCCGGGACGATATCACCTGGGTTCTGGCGCGCCTCCAGTCGCAGAGCATGGCTTCGGAGTTTGCCGTCGAACTCGGAAAGATCGGTCCCTCCTGGAAAGTGAACGGTCTTACCTTCTCGAAAGTGCTCTCCGCCCTCTCCGAATCGGCCGGAGGCGGCAACGTCGCCTACAGCCCCATCGTGGAGGATCCGGAGGGGGGCGATTCCCTCGTGCTCTATTTCGAATTCGACCAGACGGGCCTGACGCAACGCGCCGAGAAACAGCTCGCCATCGTTGCCGACATCCTCAGCCAGGGGGCCGAGCGGGTCATCCGCATCAATGGTCACGCCGATGCCCTTGGTAGTGCCGATTACAATGTGGGGCTCAGCGATCGTCGCGCCGAGGCGATCCGGCAGGCCCTGATCGGCATGGGGGTGAAGCCGGAACAGGTCGTGACGGAAGCCTTCGGTGCGGCAAAACCCCGCAAGCCGAATTTTCTCCCCGACGGATCGGACAACCCGAGCGGACGCTCGCAGAACCGTCGGGCCGAAGTGCTTCTCGATTTCTGATTGCGGACCCGCTGATCACTGTCTTGCGCCTTCCTGCGGAATGGAAGGAGCGTGAAAGGGGTCGGCGGGACAATTCCCCGCAGGTTTGGCGCAATTGGTGCGCGGGATCGGGACAGTTCTACCTTGACCAGTGGAGTCGTCTTCGTAAGTTGGCGCTCCCGTTTCCGGGACGCTTCGCCGCTGCATGAACATCCACGAATACCAAGCCAAGGAACTCTTTGAAAAATTCGGCGTGCCCACGCCCAAAGGACGTGTCGCCGACACCGCCGAACAGGCACATGCCGCCGCTGCGGAAATGGGGTCGAACATCGTGGTGAAAGCCCAGGTCCATGCCGGGGGACGTGGCAAGGGCACCTTCAAGAATGGATTCAAGGGCGGCGTTCACGTCGTCCATTCCCCTGCGGAGGCTGCGGACATTGCTTCGAAGATGCTCGGACAGACCCTCGTGACCCACCAGACCGGGGAAGAGGGCAAGCTCGTCAGCAAGGTCATGGTCGCCGATGCCGTCGAGATCACGAAGGAGTATTACCTCGCCATCCTCATGGACCGCGAGAGCAAGTCGCCCGTCATCGTGGCGAGCACGGAGGGCGGCGTGAATATCGAGGACGTCGCCGAACACACCCCGGAGAAGATTTTCCATCAGGTCATCCACCCGCTCCTCGGCCTCCAGCCGTATGAGGTGCGCAAGCTGTCGGCAAAGCTCGGCTTTGCCGGGGATCAGGCGAAACAGTTCGGCAAGCTGCTCGCTGCGCTCTATCGTCTCTTTATCGAGTGCGATTGTTCGATGGTGGAGGTCAATCCGCTCGTGACCACGCCCGACGGCCGCGTTCTCGCGCTCGACGCGAAGTTCGACTTCGACGACAACGCCCTCTACCGGCACCCCGAGATCGCCGCGCTGCACGATCCGACCGAGGAAGATCCCCGCGAGGTCGAGGCGGCCAAATATCAGCTCAATTACATCGGCCTCGACGGCAACATCGCGTGTCTCGTCAACGGAGCCGGTCTTGCCATGGCGACGATGGACATCATCAAGCACTGTGGCGGAGAACCCGCCAACTTTCTCGACGTCGGCGGCGGAGCCTCGCGAGAGCAAGTCACCAATGCCTTCAAGATCATTCTCGGCGACCCGAAGGTGAAAGCCATCCTCGTGAACATCTTCGGCGGCATCATGGATTGCGACGTCATCGCCAAGGGCATCGTCGCCGCCTGCAAGGAGGTGTCTCTCCAAATCCCCCTGGTCGTCCGCCTCGAGGGCAACAACGTGGAAGCCGGCAAACGCACCCTGGCTGAATCCGACGTCGCCCTCATCTCCGCCGATACGCTCGCCGACGCAGCCGACAAAGCGGTCAAAGCCATCGCTGCCTGATTCCACTCTTACCCTGATTGTTCCCATGGCCATTCTCGTTGACGAAAACACCAAGATCCTCGTGCAGGGGATCACGGGCTCCTTTGGCGGCCGCCACGCCCAGCTCAGCCTCGACTACGGCACCCAGCTCGTCGCCGGTGTCACTCCGGGGAAAGGAGGGCAACTCTTTGCCGACAAAGTGCCGATCTTCGATACGGTGGCCGAGGCGGTCGAGGCCACCGGGGCGACTGTCTCCGCCATTTTTGTGCCGCCTCCTTTCGCCGGCGACGCGATTCTCGAGTCGGTCGATGCGGGTTGTGACCTCGTCGTGGCCATCACCGAAGGCATTCCCGTCATGGATATGATGCGGGTCCGCGCGGCCATGGAGGGCAAAAAGACCCGCCTCATCGGGCCGAACTGTCCCGGCATCGTGACCCCCGGTCTCGGCAAGGATTCCCACGGCGGATGTCGCATCGGCATCGCCCCCGGATACATCCACAAGCGAGGCAAGGTGGGCGTGGTCTCCCGCAGCGGCACGCTCACCTATGAGGCGGTGTGGCAACTCACCAATCTCGGCCTCGGCCAGAGCACCTGCGTCGGCATCGGCGGCGATCCGATCAACGGAACGAACCACCTCGACATCCTCAAGATGTTCAACGATGACCCCGAGACGGAGGCCATCATCATGATTGGTGAGATTGGCGGATCGAACGAGGAAAAAGCCGCCGCCTGGGCCAAAGAGCATTGCAGGAAGCCGATCGCTGCCTTCATCGCCGGAGCGACGGCCCCTCCGGGGCGTCGTATGGGGCACGCCGGGGCCATCGTCTCGGGCGGCAAGGGCACCGCTGCCGCCAAGATCGAGGCTCTTCGCGAAGCGGGGATTGAGGTGGCGAAGAACCCCTCCGATATGGGCCAGGCACTGGTCCGCGCGATGGGCTGAGAGGAGCAGGCGCGGTCGTCAATCCGTATCCCGGAGTTGATTCCGGAACCATTATTTGAATAGAAAGTAGATCTTATGTCGGACAAACCGGAATATTCGAAGGGACTCGAGGGAGTCATCGCAAACGAGTCCTGCCTGAGCGACGTGCAGGGGGAGGCCGGGGTGCTTCGATACCTCGGTTACAACATCCAGGACCTCGTCGAGAAATGCACCTTCGAGGAGGTGATGTTCCTCCTCCACCGCAGGAAACTTCCGACCCAGGCCG
Source organism: uncultured Verrucomicrobiae bacterium (assembly GCA_937898895.1). Classification (GTDB taxonomy): domain Bacteria; phylum Verrucomicrobiota; class Verrucomicrobiia; order Verrucomicrobiales; family DEV007; genus Arctic95D-9. The sequence continues at coordinate 6,379 of CALDKL010000464.1, forward strand.
AACTCGATCAGTTCACCCGGAATCTGCGCTCGCACCGACATCTTCCCCAGGGGGTCATTGACTTCCTCAAAGCGGCCCCAAAGGACGCCGCTCCGATGGATGTTCTCCGTACCGGGGTCAGCATGCTGGGCCTCTACGACCGCCGCGGAGGGGATCAGGATCGTGCGATCAACGAGGACCGCGCCATGGCCATCTGCGCGACGATGCCGATGATGTTGGCGCATTTCCACCGCATTCGCCAAGGACTGGATCTCAAACCGGTGCGGGAAGACCTCTCCGAAGCCGCCCATCTCATCTACCTCTCGAGTGATCGCGAACCTGGTGAGGATACGGTCAAGACGCTCGACGCTGCCCTCATCCTCCATGCCGACCACGGGATGAATGCCTCGACCTTCAGTGCGCGAGTCACCATCGCGACGCTCTCGGACATCTATTCCGCGATCACTTCCGCGATCGGCACGCTCAAGGGGCCTCTTCACGGCGGGGCCAACGAAGGGGTCATCCACATGCTCCAGGAGATCGGCAGCCTCGACAAAGTGGATGCCTACGTTGAGGATGCGCTGGCCAACAAGAAGAAGATCATGGGCATCGGCCACCGCGTGTACAAGGTGCTCGATCCGCGCGCTCCCTTCCTCCGCAAGATGGCCGTCCAACTCACCAGGGAATTGGGCGAAACAAAGTGGATCGACATGTCGGAGCGCATCGCCCATCTGATGAAGGAGCGGAAGGGGCTCAACGCCAACGTCGATTTCTACTCGGCCACCGTCTACTACTCGCTCGGGATTCCCACCGATCTGTTCACTCCGATCTTCGCCATCTCCCGGGTGGCGGGTTGGACTGCGCAAGTTCTCGAGCAGCTCGACGACAATCGCCTCTATCGTCCGCTGACGCTCTACACGGGACCGACGACGGACCAGCCCATCACGCCCATCGCCGAGCGAGGGTGATCGTTTCTCGCGAAAGGACAATCAGGGCATCTGTCCGCCGCGGGCCATCCCGGCCCGTCGAACTTCCCGACTTCCGATCCGCACGGACGGGTCGAAACCGATCCGTGCGGGCTCGGCATCACTTCGCGCAGAGCAGGCTGCGCCCGGTCATTTCCACCGGAACGGGGAGACCTAACAAACCCAGAATCGTCGGGGCGATATCGGCGAGGATTCCATCCCTCAGCTCATATTGGTCGCTGTCGGCGCCCACGTAGAGGAGGGGGACGGGAAAGGTCGTGTGCGCCGTCTGAGGCGAGCCGTCCTCGTTGATCATGAGTTCGCAATTGCCGTGATCGGCTGCGATGAGCAGGCAGCCGCCGAGCGCGAGGACTCTGGCGACGACCCGCTCGACGCAGCGGTCGACACACTCGACCGCCCGTATCGCCGCAGGCACGTTGCCGGTGTGGCCGACCATGTCGGGATTGGCGTAGTTCACGATGATGAGATCGTAGTCAGCGGCCCGCTCGAGGATGGTCTGGGTCACCTCTTCCGCAGACATCTCGGGTTTTTCGTCATAGGTGGCACAGTCGCGCGGCGAGGGCAGCATTTGCCGATCCTCGCCGGGGTTCGGCTCCTCGACCCCTCCGTTGAAGAAGAAGGAAACGTGCGGATATTTTTCCGTCTCCGCGACGCGGAGCTGCTTCAGTCCCGCTGCCGAGACGACTTCGCCGAGGGTATTCCTCAGCTCCATGGTGGGGAATACGACGGGACAACCGTAGGTCTCATCGTATTCTGTCAGGGTGTAGTAGGCGACCCTGGGAAAACCCCCGCGATCAAATCCCGCAAAGTCCTCCCTGAGGAAGGCGAGACTCAACTGTCGGGCGCGGTCGGCGCGGAAATTGAAGAACAACACCACGTCGCCGTCGCGGACACGGTCTTCGTTGGCCATGCCAAAGACGAGCGGCTTGAGAAATTCGTCCGTCTCCCCCTGACCGTATTTTTCCGCCACGGCAGAGGATGGTGCGTCATTCCGGGATTCTCCGAAGCCGTGGACGATGGCATCCCAGGCCAGCTTGGTGCGCTCCCAGCGTTTGTCCCGATCCATCGCGAAATAGCGGCCGATCACCGTCGCGATGGTTGCTCCCGAGGCGGCGAGGGCTTTCTCGCAGTGGGCCAGATAGTCCCTGCCTCCGGTTGGCGAGGTGTCGCGTCCATCGGTGATGGCGTGGACGAGGATGTCGTTCACCCCGGCGGCGTTTGCGGCGTCGGCGAGGGCGATGAGATGATCCTGATGGCTGTGCACCCCGCCATCCGAGACGAGCCCGAGAAGGTGGAGTCTCGATCCGGCGGCCTTCGCGAACACTTCTTGCAGGACCGCGTTGTCAGCGAGATCGCCGTCGGCGATGGCCTTGTTGATGCGGGTGAAATCCTGATAAACGATCCGACCCGCACCGAGATTGAGATGGCCGACCTCGGAGTTGCCCATCTGACCTTCCGGCAGCCCCACGTCCATGCCCGAGGTGCGGAGGAGGGAAACGGGATACTTCTCGTGCAGCGAGCGGGTGAACGGAATCTTGGCGAGGCGGGGGCAATCTCCGTAGCGCTCCGCGCCTTCCGGTCCGGCGGGATTGTCTCCCCATCCGTCGCGGATGATGAATACGACTGGTTTTTTTGACATGATGGTGGAGAGATCGGACAAAACCGGGTGCTGTGCAACTCTTTCGGCCCCTGGAGCCCCTTTCGAGACAGATTCCGGGAACCTGTTTCCTCCCAATTTCGTGTTTGCCAAGGTCGGGCCTTGCCTGTTTGATGGATGGGTTGCACTTTTCCCATTCGCCTGCATGCCGGACCCCACCGCCGCCCCGCCTGCCGCCCCGGCTCCCTCATCCAAGGTTCGCACCTTTTTGCAGCGGACCGCCAGCACCGTGATCCTCGTCTCCCTCGTGACGCTGGCATTCTGGTTCTCGCAACCGTGGATTCTCTTCGGTCTGTTCGCAGTGCTGTCTCTGGGGGCGCTTGCCGAGTATTTTCGCCTCTTCAGCGATCCGGGATTCCGACGCTTCCGCCTCCCGGCCTTCCTCGTTGCGATCCTCTACCTGGCTCTCCTCTTTTCCCCCCTGTGGGGAGGCGAGATCGAGTGGCACGGGGAACTCGACGGACTTGCCATCGGCGCACTTCTGATCCTGATCGTTTTCTTTCGTCTGCGTTCGCCGCTCGAAGGGGTCCGCTCCCTCGATGAAATTGCGGCCACCTTGTTCGGCTTCGCTTATTGTGTCCTCCTCTTCTCGTTCATCCCGAAACTCTATCTGCTGCCGGTGACCACGGCGGGAGGACTCCCTGCTTCGACCTACTACCTCATTCACCTCGTTGCGGTGACCAAACTGACCGACACCGGTGCCTATCTCGTCGGATCTGCCATCGGCAAAGAGAAGCTCGTCCCCCATATCAGCCCCGGAAAAACCTGGCAGGGCTTCTGGGGTTCGCTCGTTTTTGCGGTCGGGGGCAGCTATCTCGCGTGGTGGCTCCTCGGCGAGCGGATTCCCCTACTCGGGCCGATCACGTGTGGAGTTCTCGGGCTCTCCCTCGGCCTCGCCGCTGTCCTCGGCGACCTCGCCGAATCCATCATGAAGCGCAGCCTCGCGGTGAAAGACAGCGGCCACGTCATGCCCGGCATCGGGGGCATTCTCGACCTCGTCGACTCCGTCATCTTTACTGCCCCGGCCTACTACCTCTTCCTCCGCCTCGCCTCCTGATCCCGCACATGTCCGATTCGATTCGACCCAAGAGAGTGGTAGTGTTAGGCTCGACCGGATCCATCGGCGAGAGTTCCCTGAAAGTCGCGCGCGACCTGCCGGGGCATCTGAAATTGGTTGGCCTCGCGGCGAATCGCAGTGCCGAAACTCTCGCCGCACAGATGGTCGAATTCGGAATCAGAGAGGGTTGTCTCTATGACTCGACAGGGTTGGATCGCGCCCGCGCCGCGCTGCCCGGTGGTGTGACGCTCCGCAGTGGAGAGGAGGGGCTCATCGCGCTCGCGACCTTGCCCGAGGCCGATCTCGTTCTCATCGCCATCGTCGGGGTTGCGGGTTTGAAGCCAGCTCTGGCCGCGATTGAGGCGGGCAAAGACATCGCCGTGGCCTCGAAGGAGATCCTCGTCATGGCCGGGGAGGCCGTCATGACGGCGGCCCGCCGCAAGGGGGTGAAAGTGATCCCGGTGGATTCCGAGCACAACGCCATCTTCCAATGTCTCGAGGGGCGCTCCCCGGACGAGGTTTCGCGACTCATTCTCACGGCTTCGGGCGGTCCCTTCCGCACCCTGCCTGCATCCGAACTGGCGAGCGTCACTGTGGCCCGGGCTCTGAAACACCCCACTTGGGAAATGGGCCGCAAGATCACGATCGACTCCGCCACGCTCTTCAACAAGGGACTCGAAATGATTGAGGCGCGCTGGCTCTTCGATATCGGAATGGACCGGGTCGACGTCATTGTGCATCCGCAGAGCATCATCCACAGCATGGTCGAGTTCGTCGATGGCTCCGTCCTCGCCCAGCTCAGCACGACGGACATGTGTTTTCCCATCCAATATGCCGTGACCTGGCCCGAGCGGGTCTCCAATCGGCTGCCCCCCCTCGATTTCGCGAAGCTGGCGAAGCTGGAATTTGAATCGCCCCGTTGGGAGGATTTTCCCGCCCTGAACCTGGCCCGCGAGGCTGGCAGCGTCGGAGGCACGCTCCCTGCGGTGTTGAATGCCGCCAACGAGATTGCGGTAAGCGCGTTTCTGGATGGTCACTTGAGCTTTCCTGGAATCTGGGAGACCGTCGCAGAGACGATGTCTCGACATCGCTCGCTGGCCCATCCCTCGCTCGACGAAATCGTGGAGGCGGACCGATGGGCTCGAGAAATCGCCTCGTCCTTCCTGACAAAACCATGAAAAAAGCTTCCCGAGGGAAAAAGAAAAGCCCGCGAAAATCGGTGAAAATCCCCTCCGACGGTCGTGTCTGGGTCGGGCTGGACCTCGGCGGCACCAAGATGCTGGCCAACGTCTTTGACGACAAATACCGCGTTCTCGGCCGCGCCAAACAGAAAACCCAGGGCGCGAGGGGTGCCCGTGCCGGGCTCAAGCGCATGATCGAAACGATCTCGGAGGCACTTGCCGACGCCAAAGTCGATCCATCCCGCCTCGCCGGGATCGGGGTGGGCTGTCCGGGCCCGATCGACCCGGCCAGGGGCATCATCGTCGAGGCTCCGAACCTCGGATGGCGCAACGTCCCCGTCGAAGCGCACCTCGCCAAGGCCTTCGGCGTCCGCACCGTCATCTGCAACGACGTTGATGCCGGCGTCTATGCGGAATACCAGGCCGGAGCGGCCAAAGGGGCACGCTGTGCCGTCGGGATTTTCCCCGGTACCGGGATCGGGGCGGGTGCGGTCATCGAGGGACGCCTGCTCCAGGGATCCTCGCTTTCCTGCATGGAATTGGGACACATCCCACTTTTTCCCGAAACGTCGGGGCAGGGAGAGGACGGCACCACCCTCGAGACGGAGTGTTCGCGGCTGAAGATCGCGGTGGAAGCCGCCCGGGCGGCCTATCGCGGACAGGCTCCCCATCTGTTTCAAACCTGTGGCACGGATGTCTCGAAAATCACGAGCGGAGCGATTGCCGCCGCCATTGCCGCCGGTGACATCGAAATTGAAAACATCGTCCGTCGAGCGGCGACTGTTCTCGGATGCGGCGTTGCCACGGTCGTGCTTCTCCTCGCGCCGGATGTCATTGTCCTCGGTGGTGGCCTTGTCGAGGCGATGCCGAAACTCTATCTCGAGACGGTTCGGAAATCGATCCTCGGCCGTGTTCTCTCCCCCTATCGGAAAAGCTTCCGCCTCGTCACCGCGACGCTCGCGGAAGGTTCGGGTGTCATGGGGGCGGCAGCCTGGGCACGGAAGACGATCGAGGGGTGATCAGGATTCGACGGGACGGGCGACCAGGGGCACCGGAAGATCCTGCGGATGGGTGACGGGAGGGGCGAGTTTCGGCAGGAGAATGTCGCGCCAGAGGCGATACCCGGATTCGTTCAGGTGAATTCCATCGATGTTGAACAAGTCGGAGCGAGGCTGGCCCGTGGAGTCGAGCATCGAGGTATGAATATCGACGTAGGTGACGTAGCCGAGGGCGGTGGCCTCGGCAGCGATTCGGGCATTCGCCTCGCGTACCGCACGAATGCGAATTCGTCTGGTTGGAATGCGGTTGGGTTTGATCGAGAGCACAAAGATCCGGACCCGCGGATTCGTCGCATGGAGAGTTTCGGCCACTTCGCGGAACTGTCGGGCAACTTTCTCAGGGGAACGCAACCAAGCGATATCGTTGTCGCCCGAGTAGATCACATAGCGGTCGGCCGGATATCGGGCGGCCCATTCTCCGGCCTGGTCGACGAGATGGGAAAAAGTCGTGCCCGCTTTTCCGAGATTGAGCACGGTTTCGCCCGCGAAGTCCTCCGGGAGTGTCTCCCAGAAGTCGATGCTGGAGCTGCCGATGAAAACAATCGTGCGGGGATCGAAGGGTGCCGTTGCGGTCTCTTCCGCGACAGGCGCACTGGCCGGGAGGAGCAGGGAGGAGAACAGCAGGGCGAGCCGGGCCTTCATCGAACGGCGGGGAAAGGAGACAGGGTTTTCCGACACCCTGCAAATGGAGAACCCACCCATCGAAGACTCTCCGAATGGGTCAATCGATTTCCGCAGGAGCATCCCATTTTCCGCATCGCTTCCGTATGGTACAGTTCCTTCCTGGCGCTCCGGCGTGGTCCGCACTAGTGTTCGCCAAATTCCTGCACAAAATGGATTTTTCACAGTTGCGAAGGCAGCTCGCTTCGCTCGGTTTGTTTTTTGAACTCGTGGACCTCTTTTCCTCCTCCTGTCTTGAAGGGGGAAATGATGTCTCACGAATTTTGCACACGAACTTGGCGAACACCACACCAGGATTTCTGTTCCGAGAAATGTGACACGGTTTCCCGGCGGCCACCTTCACCATGAACGAATCCCGCACCGCTTACGCCACCAGTCCCCAGGCTCTTTCCGGGATGCCTCCCGGAATCCCCTACATCATCGGAAACGAGGCGGCAGAGCGCTTCAGCTTCTACGGGATGCGGACCATTCTCACGGTCTTCATGGTGAACTACCTCTGGCTCATGGGCGAGGCCACCGACAACCGGATGACGGACGCCGAGGCCACGAGGCGCTTTCACGACTTCGTCTCGCTCGTCTACCTCACCCCACTCTTCGGGGCGCTGATCGCGGATTTCTTCTTTGGAAAGTACCGCATCATCATGTGGCTCTCGGTGATCTATTGCCTCGGCCACGGAGCCCTCGCTCTGATGGGAACCGTCGGCGAGGCGGGAACCTGGCTGATGGTGGGGCTCTGGCTCATCTCCGTCGGGTCCGGCGGCATCAAACCCTGCGTTTCTGCCCACGTCGGTGACCAGTTCGGCAAGCGCAACCGCCACCTCCTCCCCCGGATTTTCAACTGGTTCTACTGGTCGATCAATCTGGGTGCCTTCGCCTCGACGCTGCTCACGCCCTGGCTCCTCGAATGGTATGGACCGCACTGGGCCTTCGGCGTGCCGGGGGTGCTCATGGCCCTCGCCACCCTCGTTTTCTGGATGGGCCGCTGGAAGTTCGTCCACATCCCGGCTCGAGGCTGGCACGTCCTCCGCGAGATGATCAGCCGCGACGGACTGGTCGCCTTGCTGAAACTCTGCGCGATCTACGCCTTTGTCGCAATCTTCTGGGCGCTCTTCGATCAGAGCGGCTCCTCGTGGGTGCTCCAGGCCGAGAACATGAATCTCCGCTGGCTCGGCCTCGAATGGCTCCCCAGTCAAATTCAGGCGCTCAATCCCATCCTCATCCTCACCTTCATTCCCCTCTTCTCCTACGTCGTCTATCCCTTTGTGGATCGATTTTACCCGCTCACCCCGCTGCGCAAGATCGCCATTGGTCTTTTCATCATGGTGGTTTCCTTCGTCCTCGTCGCCGTGGCGCAGATGAAAATCGACGCGGGCCAGTCTCCCTCGATCTCGTGGCAGATCGTCGCCTACGTCGCGCTCACCGCCGCCGAGGTGATGGTCTCCATCGTCAGCCTCGAATTCAGCTATACCCAGGCACCGAAGTCGATGAAGTCCCTCGTCATGTCCCTGTGGCTCTTTGCCGTGTCGCTGGGGAACCAGGTCACCGCGCGCATCAATGACATCATCCAGACCGACAGTCCGGTCGCGGAGGTCAGAGCGCTTGGCAACGAGACTTCCCATGGCGGCTTCGACGGCAGGATCGCGACCGAGGACGACCTCCTCCTTGTCTTCGATGCCGAAGGCAAGCGCACCGATCTCCGGTTCGCTGGTCGGGAGAAACTCGATGCGCTTCTCGGACACATCGAAACCGAGTTCCGGACTCAGTCCTTCACCCTGCCCCCGCAGGCCGAGGGTACGAAGATCGCCGGGGCCGCCACCGATCCGTGGGGGAATCCCTATCAATACCGCCTCATCAACCGAAACCAGGCCCGGCTCTGGAGCGCGGGCCCTGACAAGATTCTAAAAACAGAATGGGACCAGGGTGTGATCCTCACGGTGAGTCGGCCCGATTCCGGTGGTCCTGGTCTCTTCGCGGAATTCTTTGATCGCTTCCATCCCGAGCGCACCTGGCTCGATCAGCGGCGCGAGCGGCTCGGTCTGCCCACCGCTGCGGAACGCGCTGCCTCGGGACCCTCGATTTCACGCGAATATTTTGTCGGCGGCCTTGTCACGCTCGAGGGGGGAGCCTATTTCTGGTTCTTCAGCGGCCTCATGTTTGCCGCCGCCGTTCTGTTCCTGATCGTCGCGAGATTCTATCGGCCCCGCG
>CALDKL010000465.1 GCA_937898895.1 uncultured Verrucomicrobiae bacterium
TCCTTGTCAAACTGATCGCGGGCGGCCTTTTGGGCGAGAGCAGCGGAGGCAAAAAATCGTCACGCAAGGCCGCGGGCGACGCCTCGCCTCTCAATCTCGTGACCTATCGCGACAACGGGAACAGCCTCCGGGGCAATGTCTACCGGGTCGAAGGAAAGGTCGAGGAAACGCTCCGGTGGACCCCTGACCGCGGACGTCTCATCAGCTTCGAGGCGAAAGACGCCACCGAGACGATGCCCCTGCCGGTCCTGGTGCCGGAGGATTTCAGCAACCTCAACATCGAACGAGGCACCGAACTGGGCTTGGTCGTCCGGGTCGACCGCGACGGAACCCTCGTGGCCGAGTCCATCGATGAGTGAGCCACCTTCTCGACTGCTCTCCTCCATGAAAAAAACTACCGCATTCCTGACGACCGCCGCCGTCTTCATCGGGGCAGTCGGCCTCCGCGCTCAGGTCTACACCGCTCCGACACCCGCAGGGGGAGGCAGTGCCCCTGCCGCCGGAGGAGGGAGCCCTGCGAACACAACCACCATCGTGAATCAGGGCGGAGGCAACCAGGGGGGCCAACAGGTCGTCGGAAACGACGTGCCCTATTTTGACCCGACCACGGACGTGTTCACCTTCGACGGAAAAAGTTTCAACGTGAACGACAACCGCGTCTTCCGGGCGCGTTTTGAAAAATATCTCAATGCCGCACCGGCGACCTCGTCCGAGGATCTCGCCTATCGTCAGTCCATCCGCGACATCCTCGACACACTCTCGCCCCACAACCGCGACGCAAGCAAGTTCCCCAGGGCGGTGGCCCAGCTTCAGCGCGCCGCCCAGTTCCCCCAGGACGCCCGCCTCTGTGAGTCTCTCGCCAACGCCGTCTATCGCGTCTTTCTCGCCCAACGAACCCAGGCCCAATTGACCCAACTCAATGTCGAACTCGACAAACAACGCCGCCAGCTCGACTGGAATTTTGATTCCTGGTCAGACGCGGCGAATGTCCGGCAGGAACGCAAGCTCTCCGACGATCCCAAGGCACCACCGCCTCCGGCCACGGACCCGGCCAACGCCGGTCATATCCAGCGCTACATCCAGCGCATCGCCGAGGTCGAGGCCGAGCGCGTCGCAAACAAGGCCAAAGGCGAACTTTCCGAAATCGAGGCAAAACTCGAGTTCCAGGCTCTCGTCGTGCAGTTTTTCCTGCAACGGCGTTTTGAACATGTCGTGATGGCGACTCGGTTCTATACCGAGTTTTTCAAGGACGGAGCCGGAAAACTCGAGTTCGAAAAGGGTTCCGAGGTCGAACAATCCTTTGCCAAAACGATTGGCTTCAATCCCACGATCACCACTCTCGACGCCTTTGCCAATGAGGCCATCCGCGACGTGGGGCAGTCGGTCGAGTCCTTTGGTTTTCTGATGGATTCGGGCAAGGTCGACGGCGCTCTCCGCCAGCTCCAGCAGGCCTTCGTCATGGGGGAAAATCTCCCAGCGGTCCAAAGCGTGGAGCGCGAACGCAAAACGGCGATCCGCGACTACGCGCAGAATTCCTTCCAGCTCGTCAACGCCATCGAAGTGAAGGACTACGCCCTCGCCGAAGAGATGGTCGCCAAGATGAAGGCCCAGGCTGGCGACTTCGATGCCTCCAAGCCGACCGCCGCGATTGAAGCCGCAAAACTGAGCAGCAGCATGCGCATCCGCACGGCAAAGAATGCGGCGCTTCAGGGCGACAACCAGGCCTACGAGGAAAACATCAAAGCCGCCGCCGAGATCTGGCCGCAGAATCCGCAGTTGAAGGAGCAGTTCGACCTCATCGCCGACTCCGCCGATGTGCAGCAGCAGGCAAAGCTCGAATTCGACCGACTCCTCGGCACCCAGAGCTACCGCCAGATCTTCACCGACCGAGCCCGCTTCATCGCCGCAACCGTGGACGACCCGGAACGGCAGAAGGCGCTCGAGCAGATCATCGGCAACATTCAGGAAATCGAGACGGTCATGAAACAGGCCGACACCCTCGCAAAGGCAGGCAACAACCACGCCGCCTGGGAAATTGTCGAGAAAACCTTCCAGCGTTTTCCCGACGATGTCACCCTCAGCGCGAAACGGTCCGACCTCGCCACCGACGTCGCCCCCTTCGTGAAGGCACTCAAGAATGCGGAGAACCAGGAGGCCCGCAAACAATATGGCTCGGGGCTTGCCTGGTTTCTCAATGCCCGACAGATTTACCCGCAAAGCGAATTCGCCAGCGATGGCATCAAACGACTCGTGGATCGGATCCTTCCCGAGGAAGGGACGGGGAGCTCCGCTACCGAAGCCATCGGGGGCACCACCGCTCCGGAACCCACCCCCTCCTCCGCCTCCGCTCCCTCCCTCTGAAGGCGGAAATGCCGACAGATCCTGGTCCTCACTCGCTCTCTCCTTGAGCGAACGGGAACGGAATCCGCCACGATCAACGAAGCCATCCGAATCGGCTGAAAATGCCATAAATCAGTTGACTTGCGGGAAGGGGGAAGGCATCTCTCTCGATACCTTGACGCCCCCCTGACATGACGTTTCGCGGTTTGTTTTTTTCCTCGCTCTCCTTTTCCCTGCCTCTCCTCCTCGCCTCCTGCGGGGTGGAGAAAAACGCATCCCTGGGCTGGGGAGGGGACGGCGAGGCCCAAACCAAGCCCAGTCTCCAGGCAAACGAAGGGGAACAAGGGGGATTTTTCGCCGCTCGCAAGGCCCGCCGCGAGGCCGTCCGCAAGGCCGAAGCAGAAGCGGAAATGGCCCTGATGCGCACTCAGTTGGGGCGTCCCAATGGCTCCGTTCCGGGAGTTCGCCCAGGATCTCCGGAGGAGTATGAATTGCGTGCCCGGGCGGGGCTCATGGCCTCCCGCGAGCGCAAGCGAGAAGCGAGGCGAATCGCCAAACTCGCCGCCGAGCGCAATTCCTCCGCGACGACCTCTGTTCCGCCCGCCGGGCCAGCCGTCTACACCGGGGAAGTGGAGATTCACGAGCGGGCTGGCGACAACAAACGTCAGGGATGGTTCTCGGGACTCGGTTTCGGACGCTCTCGTCGCGGAGAAAAGACTCCGGATCATCAGATCTTCGTCAATCACGATCAAATCGAAGGACTGAATGCGTCGAATGCGAGTATCGAGATCGATCTCAGCGACCAGCGGGCGCGTGTCTTCCGCAGATCGGGTTCTGTCAAAACACTGATCATCGACACGCAGATCTCCACGGGCATGTCCGGATTTGAAACACCCACGGGCCGGTATTCGATCAGCGAGAAGTCGGCCGAGAAACAATCGACCATCTACGGCGTCTGGTACGATGCGAACGGAACCCCCGTGCCGAGCAATGGCGAGAGCGCGATGCGCCCCGCCGGGGCGACCCAGTTTGTCGGAGCCGAGATGCCCTGCTGGCTTCGCATCACCGGCGGCATCGGCCTGCACATCGGGGAAGTTCCCGGATACCCGGCCAGTCACGGTTGTATCCGCGTCCCCGCCGCGATCCAGCCGCTCATTTTCTCGAAGGTCGATCTCGGCACCCCCGTGACGGTGGTTCGCTGACGGCCAGAGACCTGCCGCCCTCCCCGGGAGCGGTTCAGGAACTGGATTTTTCCGGATTTCTGTCCCTTTTTCTCCTCACACGGAGTTCGAAGAGGCGCTACCCTTTCCCCCATGAGCAGCCACCCCCCGGCCTCCCTGAAACTCGGCATCAACATCGACCACGTCGCCACCCTGCGGCAGGCCCGCTACGCCCCGAATCTCGACGCTCCCAACGCCGAGCCCCCCCTGCTCGCCGCCGCGCATGAAGCCGAGGCGGCCGGGGCGGACTCGATCACCATCCACCTCCGCCTCGATCGCCGTCACATCCAGGATCGCGACGTCTTTGAACTGCGCCGAGGCATCCACACAAAACTGAATCTCGAGATGGGCAACACCCCCGAGATCCTCGCCGTCGCCCTCGAAGCCCGACCTGATTTTGTCTGTCTCGTTCCCGAGAACCGACGCGAGATCACCACCGAGGGAGGGCTGGATGTGGCCCATGCCGACACTTCCCTGAGACGGACGATCCAGACACTGCAGGACCGCGGCATTCGCGTCAGTCTCTTCATCGATCCCGAGCCGCAGCAGGTGCTCGCCTCCGCTCGAGTCGGTGCTGACATGGTCGAACTCCACACCGGTGCCTTTGCCAACGCCTCCCTGGAGGGCGGCAAGGCGGAGTTGGAATGGCTCCGCGAAGCGGCCATTCTTGCGGCAAACGAGGGTCTCCAGGTCAATGCGGGTCACGGAATCAACCTTTCCAACCTGGTCAACCTGATGCGCGTCCCGCATCTCGCGGAACTCAACGTCGGTCATCATCTCATCGCCCGCGGGGTTTTCGTCGGCCTTGCCCGCTCGATTCGGGATTTCAAGACCCTCATGGCCTCCTATCCCCTGCCGGGTGAGGCCAGCACCGCTTGAGTCCGGATCCCCAAAAGGAAAAAGCCGTCCGGCCCTACGGCGAATGAGGCCGTCTCATCGAGTTTATTCCCTCGCAAACGCGATCACGGCTTGGCCCACGCCGGAGTGCCAAACCACTTCTCCATTTCCCTGGCAAAGGGTGCGACGACCTCTGCGGACTCGGGAAACTCACCCCGGTCTCCCGTTTCGATGATCCACGTGTCGAGCGCGGCGCGGAGGCGGAGCAGTGCTTCGCGATGGACCGGGTCGGAAGATTCGAGCAGGTTGGTGATTTCGTGAGGATCGGTCTGGGTGTCGTAGAGTTCCTCGCAGGGACCTCGACGCTCCATGAGGGCGCGAGGTGCTCCCGTCAGTTCTCCGCTCGCATAAAGTTGGCGCATGACCGGCATGATCGGGAAACATTTTTCCTTGTAGCGATTGAGAGAGGCAAAGGTCGGGCCTTCCGAAATCGTGCGGATGTAGTGAAAGCGTTCTTCATGAACCGAGCGGATGCGCTGCACGGTCTCGTCGATCCGATCCCTCGCAGCAAAGGCATATCGTCGCGGTGCCCCGGCCTGTTCTCCGAGAAAAGTGCGGCCCTGCATCAAGGGGGGACGAGGCAGACCGGCCACCGCCAGGGTGGTGGCCGTGAGGTCGATGAGGCTGAGAAGGCGCTCGTCCACCGAACCTGCCGCAAGTTGGGGCGGGGCCGGAAACTGTTTCGGCCATCGGATGATGAGCGGCACACGCAGTCCGCTGTCGTAACACCAGTGGATGCCACGAGGCTCGAGGCGACCATTGTCGCCAAAAAAGATTACGATGGTGTTTTCTTCG
>CALDKL010000466.1 GCA_937898895.1 uncultured Verrucomicrobiae bacterium
TTGAAAGACCAGGCTCGCTCCGAGTCAGCCCTGTGCCTGTCATTGCTCCGTCCCGCCCCCGACGTTTCGCCCATTGCCTTTACTCTCGGCTATGTTTCCGGCGACACGTATTATTACTATCTCACCTCCTACGCCGGGGAATACGCCAAACTCTCGCCGGGCCGCTGGCTCCTCATCGACACCCTGCGGCACCTGTATGCGCGGACGACGGGATCTCGCCTTCGTTTCGACATGCTCTGCGGCGAGGAAGACTACAAGTCGCGCTGGCCTGTCGTCTCCTACGATGTCTCGCGTGCCATCCTCATTCCCCGACGGATCGCCAATCTTCCCCGCATCCTCGCCTACTCGGCGATTTACGGCCTGAAAAACGCAAAAAACCGCCATCTGCTCAACCGTCCGGAGCGGTGCGCCCTTCACCTCCCCGATCCGCAGGAAGTCATCCTGCCCGGCTGATCCGGGAATCGACGCCCGCGCGTCCGTAAAAGGAATCCGCCTTCAGCGCGTCGAGGCATCCTTTGCCGGAGCCGTGCCTGCCTCCAGCAGTCGAGCCGCTTCCTTGCCGACCCCGGACTCCGCATCGAGGGAGACAATGCGCCGAAGCGTCGCTTCGCAATCCTGCTCCCGCCCGGCACGTCGCTCGAAGCCCGCCCGGTTGAGCAAGGCCCCCTGCAGCGCCTCGCCCGCGAGTTTGCGGTCGGCGATCTGGCGGTCGGTGAGGGCAATCATCTCGTCCCATTTCTTCTCGCGCAGGAGAGTCTGGATTTCGCGCTCGTAGGCCTCGTCGGCGAGGATGCGCTGAAAGCGATCACGCAACGTCAACTCATCCCTCGCGTCGAGATCGAGGATCTCCCGCAGTTCCTTTCCAAAAAAGCGGGCAAGCAGCGCATCCGGCAGATCCGGGAGACTTTTCACGAGAGCCCGCGCCCGCTCGATTCCGGAGAGCGACGCCGCCTGTTCGACCATGGCCATTCCCCCTTCGTGCGCCGCCTTGATCTCGAGGATCTGCTCGGCGTACTCTTTCGCAGAGATCGGCTGGTATCCGTTGATCCCGAAGGGACGACCCGCAGCGTCGGTCAGCAGCACGGTGGGAAATCCTCTCACCCGGTAGGCATCCCGGAGCAAGGCCTTCTCCGCCAGTTCGCTGCGGGGGAGAAGACTGTCTTTGGGATACTCCAGTTTCACGAGGGCGAATTTCGCGGAGACAAGCTCGATAAAGGCCGGATCGCCGAGGATCTCATCGTAGAATTTTCCACAAATTTCGATCCAGTCGGTTCCGGTGAAAACCAGCATCAGACTCTTTCCCTCTGCCTTCGCTTCCGCCAGGCCGGAAGCGTAGTCCCGATGCCAAACCCCAACGGCCAGCGACTCCCTGCGGGAAAGGCCGATGAGCAACACGAACAGGGCGCAGAGGTGAACAAAACGGCAGCGAATCATGGAAGAGTGTGTTTCAGAATGGATTTCAAGTCTCTTGTCGCGAGGGCAAGCCCGTGGGACAGGCCCGACCCGGCTTTTTCGAACCACGCGCTTGCGCCGTATCTCGCCTTGGCCTCTCTCGACGCATACCCTAATCTTCTCATCCCTGATTTCAAATGAAGCGATCCCTTTCCCTCCTTGCCGTTTCCTTGCTCGGCCTCGCCACTTCGTCCGAAGCAGAAGGAGACAAAGTCCTCGAGCTCGGGCGTCTCACCTATCAAACCTGCGTAGCCTGCCACGGTCCCGACGGCAGGGGCCTCCGGGCCGGCGACCTCCTCATGGCCCCCTCTCTCCACGACTCCCCCTTCCTCAAAGGCAACCACTCGGAACTCCTCACCGCCATCCTTCTCAAAGGCATCCTCAAACAGGACAACAAGCACATCCAGGCGATGCTCCCGCTCGAGGCCGCCCTCTCCGACGAACAGATCGCGGCGCTCATCGCCTACGCCACCGAGGAATTCGGGGACACCCGTCGCAATGTCAAAGCCATCAGCGTTTCGAAATGGAGGAAGAAATACGCGGATCGAACCATCCCCTGGAAACGTGCGGAACTCGAGGAGGCGCTCGCCGAAGCGACCGCCCCTCCGTTTCTCAGCAATCTTCGTTACCAGATCTACGAGGGAAAATGGGAGGAACTTCCCGACTTCTCCGCGCTGTCTCCCGCAACGGTCGGCACGCTCAAGGACGGGCCGATTTCTCTGAATCCGGCAAAGGATCGAAAGGGGGCCTTTGGCATGGTCTTCGACGCCGAGTTCACCCTTCGCGAGGCCGGAGACTATCACTTTTCCCTCACCTCCGACGATGGCTCCGCCCTGGTGATCGACGGAGAGACCCTTATCGGCAATGACGGCGTCCATCCCGCAAGAACCGTGAACATGAAGGAAACTCTCCAGGCTGGCCTTCACACGATGCAGGTGCAATACTTCGAACGCGGCGGCGAACGCTCTCTCGCCCTCGCCGTGAGAGGTCCTGACACCAAATCGGTGACCCGCTGGCTCTCCACCGAAACGAGTGAGGCGCGCAAAGCCGCCCAGAGCTACGATCCCATTCCCCTCACGGCCCTCCGTCCCGGCGAGGCCATCGTCCACCGCGCCTTTCTTCCCGACGCGAAACCCCGCGCCATCGGAGTCGGCTATCCCGGGGCCGTCAACCTCGTCTGGGACGCCGATGTGTTGAATCTCGCCTATGTCTACCGAGGCGACTTCATGGACGCTGCCTCTCATTGGAATGGTCGCGGAGCCGCCAGCACCCCTCTCGGCAAAGATCGCGTCAAAATCGCCCACGGGCTGCCCTTTCAGATTCTCGAGAGCCTCGACGAACCCTGGCAATCCTTCTCCGAAACAAAGGTGAAATACGAACGCGACACCGCAAATCCCCAAAAGGAGATCACGATCAACCTGCGTCATCCCGACTACCAGTTCCGCGGCTACCACCTTGATGCGAAACGCTTCCCCACCTTCCGCTATGATTATCGAAACCTCGCCGTGGCCGACACCTTTGTCCCCGCCGAGGTCGACGGGGTCACCGCTCTGATCCGCACCGTGAAGATCGAGGGCACCCCGGAGGAACACACCTGGTTTCGCATCGCCGCCTCCGGTTCCCAGGCGGTCGCCGGGGATTGGATCGACGTCGGCAGCAACCTCGCTCTGAAAGTCGACGGTGCCAAAGCCATCAGCCGCACCTGCGAAGGAAACCGCGAGACTCTCGTCTCCGTCACCCGAGACATGACCCTGACATTGACCTACCGATGGAACAACCCGCTCCGGCCCTGACCCTGTTGATCCATCGTCCACACCCTCTCCGGCCCATGAAATACGCCCCGCTTTTTCTGATCCCGCTGCTCTCCCCCGCCCTTTCTTCCGAGGTTCCGAAGGAGTCCGATTTCTACTCTATCACCCCGATTCCGGCACCGCCCGGCGAAGTGATCGAAGGAGGTGGTATCGAATGCCTGCCCAACGGAAAGGTCGCGGTCTGCACCCGCCGCGGGCAGATCTGGATGATCGAGAACGCTGCCGAACATCCTGACAAACCCGCCCAATGGAAGCTCTTCGCCGAATCCCTCCACGAACCGCTCGGCCTCGCCTGGCGCGATGGCTGGCTCTACGTGGTACAACGTCCCGAGGTGACGCGGCTGCGCGACGAAGACGGCGATGGTCGCGCCGATGCGTTCGAAACCGTCAGCGACGGATGGGGCATCAATGGCGACTACCACGAATATGCCTTCGGCTCGACCTTCGACCGCGAGGGCAATCTCTGGTGCGCCCTCTGCCTGACCGGATCGTTCACCGCCGAGTCTCTCTACCGGGGCTGGATTCTCCGTGTCTCGCCCGACGGAAAGCTCATCCCCACCGCCAGTGGGGTGCGTTCGCCGGGCGGGGTCGGATTCAATGCCGAAGGCGAAGCCTTCTACACCGAAAACCAGGGTCCCTGGAACGGATCGAGTTCGCTGAAATGGATCAAACCGGGATCCTTTCAGGGCAACCCGAACGGCAATGTTTTCTTCGAATTTGCCGGAGGGGCTGCTGGCGAGCGCCCCCTCGACCCTCCCTACACGGAGCAGGGCAGCCGCATCGTGAAGGAACGAGAGCGCATCGCCCAATTCATCCCGCCCGCCGTTGTCCTGCCTCACCAGAAAGTGGGCAACTCTCCGACCGGCATCGTGCCCGATTTTTCCCAGGGCAAGTTCGGTCCCTTCACCGGACAGGTCTTTGTCGGCGAACAAACCCATTCGAAGATCCACCGCATCTTTCTCGAAAAGGTCAACGGTCTCTACCAGGGGGCGATGTTCCCTTTTCTCGAGGGCTTCAAGTCCGGCAACATCGCCCTGCGGCTTTCCCCGGAGGGCCAGCTCTACACGAGCGGATCCGACCGCGGCTGGGGTGCCCGCGGGGGCATGCCTTTCAGTTTCGAACGAGTCACCTGGACGGGCCGTATTCCTTTCGAGATTCACGAAATGCGCGTCCGGCGCGACGGTTTCGACCTCACCTTCACCCTTCCCGTCGACAAGACCAGCGCGGTGGATGCGTCCTTCCGGATGGAGGCATACACTTACATTTACCAAATGGCCTACGGCAGTCCCGAAGTCGATCCGGTGAAGCCGCAGGTCTCCGTCGAAGACATTTCGAAAGACGGAAGACGAGTGCGCCTGAAGGTCAGTCCGATGACCAAGGGCCATGTCCATGAACTGCACGCCGACGGACTCAGGTCGGCTGACGGTGGATCCGGCCTGCTGCACCCCCAGGCCTACTACACCCTCAACGAGATCCCGAAATAGGAGATCCCGCCTCGCGGCAACCATCCGAACGCTTCGCAATCCTCTGTCATCCCGAGCCGAAGCCCGCTCAAACGCGGAGAGTTTCCCCACGATTCGCCCTCCCTTTTCCTCTTGATCTAAGTTTCATAAATATTATATTTTCAAAAATCATTTATGTCTTCCACCGACCGCCTCTCCCCCGGGTCTGCTGCGCATCGTGACCGTTCTCTGCGGCTCGCGGTGGTGACATCCTTGATTTCAAAAGCCGGAACCATCGTATTGCGACTCGTCTCCATCCCGATCGCCGTTCACCTGCTGGGAATGGAAATGTTTGGTGTCTACACGGCAATCACGATGGCCGTGGGCATGATCGACATGATGCACATCGGG